>JAOUGZ010000016.1 GCA_029865405.1 Betaproteobacteria bacterium | reverse complement strand
CCGCACGAACAGCCGCTTTGTCACGATCCAGGATCTCGTGGATGCGGCGGTCGTGAACGACGGGGTGATCGAATGATCCCGGTCGAGCGCCAACTCAAGTATCGCGACGAAGTGATGCACTTCGCACCGCCGCCACCGGCACGGCAGGACGAGCTCCGGCGGCAAGTGGAGTTGTGCGACCAGCTGATGGCGAAGTTGCCAGATCCGGGCGCCTTTCACCTGGAGCACTACTTCGCGCGCGGCGTCTACGGGCGCGCAATCTTCATCCCGAAGGACTGCTTTCTGAGCGGCAAGATCCACAAGTACCCGCAGATCAACGTGCTCGTCTCGGGCGATCTGACCGTGCTTACCGAGGCCGGTCCGAAGCGCGTCACGCCGCCCTTCATCGTGCTCTCACCAGCAGGCACAAAGCGACTTGCCTTTGCCAATGAGGACACGGTGTGGCTGACCCTGATTGGCACCGACGAAACCGACCCCGACAAGATCGAACGGGACTTCACAGCCGAAACGACCGAGGAATACCTGGAGTTCCGTAGAATGATCGAAGAAAAAGGAGAAAACCCATGAGCATGGGATGGGTGGCCGCGGGAGTCGCGGTGATAGGTTCGCTAAACAGCGCTTCGGCGTCCAGAGCCGCGTCGCGAGCTTCAATGACGTCCGCGCAGTTGCAAGCCGAGGCTCAGTTCGAGGCCAACGCCATCCAGCGCCAGCTGGTGGACATGTCCCAGGAGGAATGGGATCTCTACAAAACTGAGGCGGTGCCGCTCCTGAAGTCTCTGGTCGACAAGCGCAGCCCGATCACGGTAGAGCAGGAGCAAGCGCAGGTTGCCGGCGAGACGAAGGCCGCCTTCGGCCAAGCCAGGCAGCAGTTGGAGCGCGCCATTGGCCGCCAGCGTAATCCCGGCGACCAGGGCTATGCGGCGCTCATGGCGCCGACGTACATCGACGAGGCGGGCGCGGTCAGCAAGGCGATTACCGATGCGCGTCGTACCGTGGATGATCGCGACTGGGCCCGTACCTTGCAAACGGTACAGGCGTTCCAGCGGCTTCCACAAGATGCGAGTGCCTCGGCGGCGTCTGCGGGCGCGATCGCCGGAAGGTCGGCGCAGACTGCAGGTGCGATGAGCCTTGGGCAGCAGCAACTCGCTCAGCAGCAAGCGTCACAATCGGCCTATGGCAGCGTGGCGATCGCCAATGCTGCGCGCCGCTGGTTCAATCAACCTGGTGGACAACCTGGTGGGTCTACGTTCGACGGCGGCGCGGCGGGCAGCGTCTACGACGTCGGGTTCAACCAACCAGGTGTATCGCAGGACTACAGCCAACTGCAGTTGAAACACGGTGGCAGGATCGATGGTCCCGGGACTGGCACGAGCGATAGCGTCCCTGCCGTTGTCGATGGCCGAAAGCGCGTGCAGCTGTCGAGCGGGGAGTACGTGATCCCGGCCGACGTTGTGCGCAAGAAAGGCCAGGAGTTCTTCGACAAGATGCTGCAGAAGTACCACCGGCCGGCGCCGGAGCGCGAGCGCGCTGGCATGGCTAACGGGGGCGTGCTGCAACGCCGCGGATTGCCGGCTGACGTCGAGGACGCAATCTTCGTATCGCTACCGCGCGAGGCGCTGAGCACTCGGAGAGGGAGGTAGTCATGGCGAGCGGAACTTTCGGTAGTGCCATCTACGGCGCCGCGCGCGCCATTCAGGATGAGCGGCGCTTCGACCTCGAGGAGGAGCGTTTTCGAAAGGACGAAGCGCGGCAGGACGAGCGCATGTCGCAGGAGCGCGAGCTGCAACCGCTACGTCGACGCGCGCTGACGCAGGGGATCGAGAAAGGCGATCGCGAGCTACGGATCACCGACCTGAATCTCGACATCGCGAAATTGAAAAAGGGCGGTATGGAGCGCGAGGAGAGGGCGCTCAGCGAAGCGCAGGCCAAAGAGAAGATCCTCAAGATGGGGCTCGGCCAATTCCATTCCACTGGTGACCCGCAGCACGTCGCCAATGCCTTCGCCCAGATGTTCCCGGAAATGGCGGGCGGTGGAGAGGGCGGCACGCACCAATTCAAGGCGGTGCGCACTGACTCCGGTTCGATCATCCTGACCAGCCCGCAGGGTGGCGAGCGCGTGCTCAAGGGCGGCAAGACCAAGGATGGCCGCCAGTATTCGCCCGACGAGGAGTTGGGCATGATGGCCTACAAGCTGTACAACCCGGTCGAAGTTCTGAAAAAACGCCTGGAAGCAGACTACGGGCTCGAGAAAGAACAGGTCAAAGCTGACGCTGCCGCAGAGCGCGCGCGCATCGCAGCTGAATCACGCGAAGCAGTCGCGACCACGAGGGCGGCAAGCGCGCAAGCCGTTGCTGATGATCGTGGCATCAAGCTGGGGAAATCGTTCGTTGACTCGGGCTTGAAAACGACCTCCATCCCGGGGCATTTCGCCAACGTGTATTCGAGCGAGGACGACGCGAAAATGGTGCCGCACATCTACACCAAGATGGGCGAGCTCGTGCGCAATGGCGAGAAGCCCGAAGAGGCAGCGAAGAAGGCCATCACCGAAACTCGGACCGAATTCGCCGGCGCCAAACGCGAGGCGCTGGATGCGGCCACCGCGCTCGGAAAGTCCAAGGTCGACCCGAAGGACGCGGAAGGCGTGTCGCGTGCCGCCAAAAATGGCGACAAAGCAGCCCAGGCGCTCATGCAGGCGATCGGGCGTATCCGCAGGGCATACGGCGATGATGTCGCGCGCTATCTGTTTGATCAGATCCCGGGGAAGCGTAGGTGAGTGGTTACGACGATTTCAAGGCGATCCTCGACGAGCTGGAGCCGCCAAACGGGCGGCAAGGCCCGTCGATGCGTGCGCTGGAGAACCGCCGCGCGCAGCTGATGTCCGAAGGCGAGCGTGAGGCGAGCGACGCTTACGAGTCGCAACCTACGCAGCGGCAGGAGCATCGCCGCGCCATCGAGAGACAACCAGATCCAGCGCGCCGACAGATCCTCCGGGAAGCCTACGACGCGGACACACTGCGCTTCGACGAGCGCGAGGCGGCCATCGCGGGGCCGCGCCGTGGCGCGCCGGTCGGGGAGAAGTCCGACGCCGAACTGGGGGCGGAGTTTCTGCAGCAGTTTGGCGCCAAGGCCGCTCCCGCCGACGATGGCGTGCTCGATTCAGTCAAGTCTGCAGTTGACCGTGGAATCGACTGGGTGTCGAACCTCCTGCGCCCAAGCGGACCCGAGGACCGCAGGCGCCAGCAACAGAGGATTGATGCAGCGCAAGATGGTCTGAACCAGACCCAGCGCGACGTGATCGCGCGGCAGCGCGCCGGGGCATTGGGCAGCGCCGCCGAGCCTGGCCTGCGGGTTGAATCCTCTCGGATGCGCATCGCGAACATCGAGGCCGACCGGGAAGGCCGACCGCGCCCGTATCCAGAAGCCCAGATCGCCAATCTGGAACGCCAGCAGCTTCCGGCCAACGCGCTGAGCGAGGTCGAGCGCAGGGTGCAGGGCGAGGCGCAGCGCGCGCGCGACGTCGCCATGAGCGACTTCTGGCGCAACGTGGAAGCCAGCGTGAAGGGGATCGACCCCCTGTACCGGAAGATGCTGGGCGGCGTCATGATGGGGATGGCCGAAGCCCCCATTTACCGGGCAGAAACGCCCGAGCAGGGCGCCGAAGGGCCGCTGACACCGGACCTGACGGATCAGGAACGCGAGCAGATGGCGACCTTGGGTCGCACCCTGGTCAAGATGGGCGAGGAGCGCGAGAAAGAGCTCACCAAGGATCTGCGGCCGGGCTTGGGCGCCCAGTCCGTGGGCATGGCGATCCAGAGCCTCGCAATCATGGGGCCGGCGCTGGGCGCCGGGCTGATCACGCGCTCGCCGCTGGCGGTCATCGGTTTGATGTCGGCTGAGACAGGCGCGATCGCGTACGGCGAGGGCCGGGAAGAGGGGCTGTCTCCCGGCCAGGCTGGCGTCTACGCCATGCTGCATGCCGTCATCGAGGGCGGGACCGAGTACGCCCCGGTCAAGCAGCTGTTCGCCGGCGCCGGGAAGGGCACCCTGCAATGGTTCCTCAACTTCCTGTCCAAGGAGGTCGGCCAGGAGCTCCTGGCCACCGGCCTGCAGAATGCCGTCGACAAAGTGAGCGTGCGTCCGGAAATGACCTGGGACGAGTACGCCGAGGAGCTCCTGCTCACCATCACCAGCACGCCGCTCGCCGCGGGCGCGCAGGCTGGCGCGGTGCGCGCGCTGCGCGGCCGTGAGGCAGATGCGGCGGAGCAGCAAGCCGCGATCCTGCAGAAGTTCCGGGAAGGGGTGGAACAGTTCAAACAGGTGACCGAGGCCGCCGCCAAGGCCGCCGTGGCGCAGCGTGAGGCGCGCGGCCCAGCCACGCACCGCCTCGAGGACGGCACCCCCGTGCGCGCGCGCGCCGAACAGGGAAAACCGGTGCGCGGGGTGTGGGAAACCGACGAGGGCGATCTGGTCGAGGCCGATCGCGCCGAGCCCGTCAAGAAGCCCGAGGCGAACGCCGAATGGACCGTCAACGGTGTCGGCTACGAGGTCCAGATCACAGGGCCTGGGCAGGAAATTGGCACCGCGCGCCTTGCCGATGGGCAGGAAGTACCGTTGACGGAATTCGCATCGCTCGGTGAGGACGCCAAAGCGCTCCTGGGCATGACCAGAAAAACAGTGGGCCGCAAGCCCGCTCCTGAAAGGCGGCCGGCGGCGGCTGCCGTTGAACCTTCTCCTCCTCCTGGTTCTCGTTCAGCCGCCGTTGCGCCGCCGAGTGATGTTTCGCCGGAGGCAGTTCGTCCGCCGCAGGCCGTCACGCCGACGCCGAGTGAGCCTGGCGCCGAGCTGCCAAATGGGTTCCGTGCAGGACCAGAGAAGGGCTCCAAGTACCGGGTTTCGAGGGTCAAGAGCGCGGGCGGCGCCGTGATGCTCGAGAAACGCAGCCCGAGCGGCATAGTGTCCAGCTTTTACGTAGGCAAGGACGGCAAGCTGGTCGACGCCGATACCGTAGAGCTCAACGATGGGCGCGCGCTGGGCCGGCTCTGGAAAGCGATCGACGACGAGGCGGCAGCCGAGGTCAAGGCCGTGCTCGATCAGATGGGGCGCCTGGCCGTCAACGATCCAGATCGCGCACCACTGCGCCAGCAGCTCATCGACCTGGTGAAAAAGCCCAAGAAGCCCCCGACCGAGGAGGCGCTGCGCAAGATGCGCGAGGCCCGCGCGCGGCGCGCGCAGGTCAACACCGACACTGACAGCATCGTGTCGGCGGTCATCAAGCTGGGCGGCATCGGGCCGATCGAGCGCCTCGACATCACCGGGGACACCAAGGGGTCGAACCCGAAAATCCCCTTTCTCGGCGCCTTGTTCAATGCCGAAGGCGAGTCCCTCGACGGCATGGCCGAGAAGCTCTACGAAATGGGCTATCTCAACGAGGAGGAGCGCGGCGATCTGACCGTGATCGCCGAGCGCATCAGGGACGAGATCGGGCCGAACAACACGGTCGTTCCCAAGCATTGGTCGATGCAGCGCAGCGATCGGGCGCTCGCCGCAGACGAGCGCGCCAAGGCCGAACTGTCAGAGGATCCAGACCGGGAACTAGCCGACGAAGCCGAGGCGCTTGCCGGCGACATACCGCTGCAATTCGACATTCCGCCCGAGGAGTTGGCCGAGCGCGGCCTGACGGCGGATGCCTCGAAAATGGTGATCACTGATCTGATGAGCCAGTTGGACGAAGACACGCGCGAGCGGTTCTCGATTCAGTACGCCGAAGCCCCCGACGAAGAATTGATCGTGGCCCTGCGCCGCGAACTGGAGAAGCCCTATGACACCGAACGAGATGAAGAAGGTGATGGAGATCGCCAAACTCGCCAACGCCCGCCGCCGCGCTACAAAGTCACCAAAATTGTCGACAGTGAGGCCGCTGAAGGCGAAGCCGCTCAAGTAGCTGCGTTCACGCTGCCCGATGGCACCGAGCTCAAGGGGCGCGCGATCGGGCCGCACTTCGATGCGGTGGCCGAGCACGCGGCCAGCGACATGCCCAAGCTGATAGCGGCCTTCGACAAGAACGCGAAGCTGAACGACGACGGCGCGCTCTGGACCTATCCGCCCGGGGGCACGCGCGTCCGTGTCCAAAAGGCGGAATTCATGACCTGGTTGTTCAGCGACCAGGCAATAAAGACGGCGCCCAAGGAGCTCGTGGAAACGGCGCGCGACGCCGCAGAGCACGCGCGTGATGTGCCGGTGGACCAAGCTGCGGTCGAGGCGCGCAAGAACAGGCTCAAGGCGTTCGGCCCGCGCGAGATCGACGAGGGCGCGCCGGTTGCTAAAACGCCAGAAGACGTCAACTGGAACGAGTACCTGGACTACTTTGCCGCGGACATCAACGGGCGCCGCGCTATCATCCTCAAGCCGGTGCCCGACATGCGCCCGTGGCACGTCGTGGTCAGCGGCTCCATGGGCCAGTTGCGCAACAAGGGCGTGGCGCAGTCGTTCGACGAAGCAAAGGCCATCGCTTTCGATGGGCACACCAAGGATCCCGAGGTCAAGACCGAGCGCGGCGGACGCGGCACGCGCCTCGTTGCGGAGCAGGCGCGCGCGGCGTACGGCAACGAGGATGGCGCGCAATGGGTCGCGCGGATCAAGAAGCGTTATGGCGATGGCTGGCTACTCGTTGCCGAGAGAGTTATAGAGCAGGTCGAGCGCAACATTGCCGAGCGCCCGATCCCCGGAGAGAACGCAATCCGGGGCACCTACGACTGGGTGCTCGCCTCACGCCGAGAGCTAGTCGCGCAAATGCGCCGTGCCGTGTTCGATGAGCGCTCCAAGGTCAAGCAGCCCAAGGGCAAGTACGTCGCCGGCAAATCGAAAGCGCAAGTGCAAGCCGATGATCGCGCCAAGGCCGAAGCACACTGGAGACAGCAGGAGAAAGACTACAGGGAGACTTTCAGCGTCGGCGATACCGTGCAGATCCACGCGGTGATCGCGGACACGGTGGACGGCGCGAGCGCGTATGTGTCAGGCACGTTCGGGAAGATCGAGAAGATCACGCCAACCCGATTCCACATTCGCACGTTCCTTTACGGGCGTTCTGGCCCCGAGTCTGAGCCGCTACTCGATGCGCGTGCGATGGACTTCGGCGAGGTCACGCACGCCAGCTACGCGCACGACGATAGCTTTACCTACGAGAAGTGGCGAGACGACATGCAGGCGCTCATGGCCGAGCGCGCGCCGCAACCCGACTTGCTGGGTGAGTTGTCGCAGAGCGAAATCGCCGAGCGCGAGGCCGACGAACGCAGCTGGGGCGAGGCCGAACTGCCGGAGGACGAAGGCCGGGCTCTCACCAAGCCGACTGAATTTGCCGTAGGCGATCGCGTTGAGAACGAAAAGGGCGACAAGGGCGAAATCATCAAGGCCGAGAAAGTTGGTGGCGAGCAGAGCGTCGAGGTCAAGTGGGAGCGCACAAAGAGCGTCAGCCTGATCCGCAACGCAAACCGCAACCCGAAGGGCATCCCAGCGCCGGGCAAGCTGCAGCCCTGGGAGCGGCTGCGAACGATCGCGAAGGAGAAGCCACCGGAGCGCGGTGGCGACCTGTTCTCGAAGCCCACCGAAGCCCCGCAGCCCAAGCTCACCGGCCCCGAGCCGCCCCTACTCACGACGCCCGAGGGCACGGCGCCGCCGAAGTCGGTGGACGAGCAGAAAGTTCCGACGCAGCAACTCAAGCTGTTCCAGCGCACTGTCGACTACGCCGCGAAGCAAGCCGAGACGCCCGAGAGTCAGGCGCAGGCCGAAGCTGGCAACTACTCGAAGGGCCACTGGATCGTCGGGCCTAAAGGTCACCAACTCGATATCTCGATCGAGACGCCAGAAGGAGAGAAGCGCCGCCCGGAATGGCCGCCGCTGAAAGATCACTACGGCTACATCAAGGGGACGATCGGATTCGACAAGGATCACCTGGACGTGTTCGTGAAGCCGGGGACGCGGGACGACTTCGGCGGGCTCGTATTCGTCGTCAACCAGGTGGTCGGCGGCTTCGATGAGCACAAGGTGATGCTCGGCTACGGCGACCTCGCCGACGCGCGCGAGGGCTATTTGCGCAACTACGCGGCAAACTGGGACGGCCTGGACTCCATCATCCCCATGTCCTTCAAGGCGTTCACGCAGTGGGCGCAGACCAAGGGCGGTAAGGGGCCGAAGGGCGGGCCGCTGTCGACGTCGCTCGCGAAGAAGTTCGAGGCGATGGTATCGTTGGGGGGTGAAGTACCCGCTTCCCAAAGAAAGGATCGAGACGAAGGTGCGGCCACGCCGCAACTCGACCTATTCTCCCAGACCCCCGTACCGGGTACGCCGGGCGTCCTCTTCGAAAAAATCGTAGTCGAATCCGAGCGCACCGGATCCGTCCGGTTGCCCTCGACAGTAATTCGGGACCACGTAGACGCCGCCAGCGCGTTCACGCAGCTGGTGAAGTCGCCGCGCGAGCGCTTCCACATGCTCGGCCTGAACGAGCGCGACGAGCCGATTGCCTACTACGACCTGTTCGCCGGCACGCTCACGCAAACGAGCGTCTATCCACGCGAGGTATGGCTTGCTCTTTACCAGACCCCGGAAGTACGTAAGGTCTGGTTGGCCCACAATCATCCGAGCGGCTTGGCGAGCCCTTCGAACGCTGATGAGCTCCTGAACGACAGCCTCTCGGCCGGCCTGACTCGCGACCTGGGCATCGAATTCAAGGGCCACATCATTATCGCGGGGCAGAACTTCCACGCAATGGGGCTGGGCACGCAGCCGCTTCCTCAAGTGGTGGCGCAGGGGAAGGAAATCCCCGTGCGCGAGCGTGTCGTCAAGCTCGAGCAGGACCGCGGCGTCGCGCTGCAGTCGCCCGGCGCCATGCGCGAGTACCTTGGCCGTATCAAGCCAGAGCGTAGCGGCCTGCTCCTCATGGATGCGCAGCATCGGCCGATCGCCTTCTACTACATGGCGAAGGAGGAAATGTCGAAGCTGCGCACGCACGAGCTCACGAGCGGCTTTGCCAAGCTGATGCGCCAGGTGGGGCGCAACAATCCAGCGGCGGCGGTGGCGTACTTCCCGGGCGAGGCCTATTCCCCGGAAATACAGCGCGCCGTGAGCAACGTGGGCGGCGCGCTCGCTGGCGCGGACGTGAGAATGCTCGACGCTTTCACGCCCGTAGACGTCGGATCGGCCCAAGGCCTGCCCAGTCTCGCTTCGTTCGCCGAGCGCGGGCGCTCGACGGCGCTGCAGCCGTTCTACAGCCTGTCCGGTCGCTGGAGCGACATGACCGTGCCGAAGGTGCAGGAAGAGTTGATGAGCAACCCCATCGCTCAAGCCTTCCGCAGCCGCATCGAGTACGTTGACAATCCATACCAGCTGCCGCAGCACATGATCGACGAGCTCATGGCGATCGGCGGGATCGCCAAGGTGAGCGGCGCCTGGAGCCCGGTGCAAGGCAAGGTCTACCTGGTCGCCTCGAACCTGCAACCGGGCGAAGCCAGTACGACCATCCTGCACGAGTTCGTCGGGCACTATGGCATGGACCAGATCCTCGGCGAGAAGTACGTCGATTTCATGCTCGACGTCTACCGCTCTCGCGCAGGCGACATTCAAGCCGAAGCGCGGACCGGCCCTCTGCGGAATTACAACTTCGATTTCCGAAAGCCCGAGCACCAGATCCACGCCGCGAGCGAGTGGCTGGCGCACCGGGCCGAGCGCGGCGAGGAGGCGAATCTGTGGCAGCGCTTCGTCGCCATGGTGCGCCTGTGGCTGCGCGAGAACGGCTTCGTGAAAGAGTGGAGCGAAAGCGACATTCTGATGATGCTGCGCCAGAGCAGGCTGGCCGTGATCAACGGCGGCAACACCACGTACAACGGCTCGCCTGCATGGCAGCTTGCGGCGCCCAGACCGATCTGGCGCTCGACTCTGATGGACCGGGTGCGCGAGCTCGGGCCGAAGCGCGCCACCACCGCGGAGTGGCGCAAGTTCGTCGGCGGCCTGCTGCAGAAGGGCGTGAAGCCGGACGAGATTGAGTGGACCGGCCTTCGTGAGTGGTTCGATGCCCTGGATGCCGATAAAGAGACGACGATTCTGCCCAAGGACAACGTGCTGGAATTCCTCACGGATCACGGCGTGCAGATCGAGGAACGAATCCTTGGCGAGCCGAACTACATCACGCCCGCTGGCATCACTGACGAAAACGAGATGCGCAACCTCCTGCGTGAGCGCGACAACCTGCAGGTTGCCCTCGACGCCCACGGCTTCGATGTCGAGTACGACGAGGAAGGCAAGCTGTGGGGAGTGATCGACAGGAACAACGACGCCTTCTACCTCGCGGATCCGAATCGCGTCCCACGTCGAGAGGATGAGCCTGGCCGACACTTGCTCGGCGAAGAGCCGTACGCGGCACTGCCGGACTCGAATGTATCTGTGGAAGGTGTTGGCGGCACCCTGCGCCAAGCGGTGGATCGGCTACGGGAGATCGCGCCTACTACAGCGTGGCATGGAGACGACAACTTCGTTGGTTTGTCGGTAACGCGCTATGAGAAGTGGGCGCTTCCAGGTGGACGCAACTATCGAGAGCTCTTGCTGACGTTACCGCCACCGGCGGCGCCATCCGTGGTGCCGCCATACGCGCGCGCCGATGCGTTCACCCCGCCGCACTTCGACACGCTCAACCTGTTCGCCCACGTGCGCTTCGACGAGCGCACCGACGCCGAGGGCAAGCGCGTCCTGTTCGTCGAGGAGTTTCAAAGCGATTGGGCCGAGCAGGGGCGCAAGAGAGGGTTCCGTGGGCAGTTGCCGAGTGGCCATCATGTAGAGCAACGTGGTGACGGCATGTTTGTCGTTGTGCGGGAGGGGGATGGGGCTCGCATCGGCGGATCCAGGCCGACCAGGGCGGAGGCTGTCGCACATTTTGATGCTACTGCCATTCCGCGCGCCCCCTTCGTCGGCAAGACCGAACAGTGGACCGCTCTATTGCTGAAGCGCGTCATCCGCTACGCCGCCGAGAACGGCTTCGAGCGCGTCGCGTGGACCACCGGCGATCAGCAGAATGACCGCTATGGCATCGGCACGCGCGTCAGCGAGGTGAGCTACGAGCCCCCGGGCGATGGGCAGTCGAAGTATCGGATCACCGGAAAGGACACGCGCGGCCGCCGAGTTGACCTTGGCTACTACACCGCCGCCCTCCTGCCCGACGTGGTGGGCGAGGATCTAGCCAAACGGATCATCGCCGGCGAAGGTGAGGCCGACGCCCTGATTACCGAGGCGCGCTACAGGAACGCTACGCAGTCGCACTTCCAGGTCACCCGTCATGGTGTTTACCTTGGCGACGCGCCGACCAAGGCCGAGGCCGAACGCCTCGCGCCGAGCATGACGCGCGCACGCACGCTGCGGCAGGAGCTACGCATCGGCGGGAAGGCCATGATCGAGTTCTACGACAAGATCGTCCCCATCGTCGCCAACAACGTGTTGAAGAAGGTCGGCGGCGGGCGCGTTGTGGAAGTCGGCATCGCCGAGATCCGTACAGCACAAGGTAATTACATTCGACCCAGCACAGCGCGCGCCTCTCACTTTGATGTGTTCTACGCTGACGGCACCAGCTATGGCTCTTACAGAACGAGAGAGTTGGCCGGCGATGCGCTAGCCAAACTTGAAACATTGAGCCCGTCCCCACGTCCTACCAGTGTTGTTGTAATGACGCAACTCGGCTTCGACATCACCCCAGCCATGCGCGATGCGGCGCTGCGCGGCCTGCCGATGTTCAGCCTGCGCGACGACGTGTCGCGCATGGCGGATCAGATGCGCGCGCTGGGCCGGCGCGTCGACCAGGCCTATCGGCGCGGCCAGAAGAACGCCGAAGACCTGGACGCCGAGCTGGCCCAGTTGCGCGTTCGCTACTCCAGCACCTTGGAGCAACTGGAAGGCGAGCTCGAGGTCGAGCAGGACGCCGAGGACGCCGCGGACTACAGCACGGTGGAGGAGCAATTCCGGGATTCCTACTGGCGCTTCATGGGCGACGTTCCTTCCGGCATGAAGATCGAAACGCGGACCGAGTTGGCTGACCGGCTGCGCCACATCGTATCGGGGACGCCAAGCGGGAGGGCGGGCAGCGACGAGCAGCTGATCGAGGCCGCCCGGGACGCCTACGCCGCGCACCTGGCCCGCGCTGCGCGCCGCACGCGCTTCTCCCTACGCGAGCCGGTGGGCGTGCGCGAGGTCTACGGGGTCAAGGATGGCCGGCTGCTCGGCATGGCCGTGAAGCGTGGTAACGCCGGGATCTGGGACGTGTACCTGGCTAACGGCACGAACGAGAACATGTTCGCCCGGGGGCAGTTCCGTCGCGACCAGGCTGCGAGCCTGAACGAAGTCAATCGCATGTTCAACCGGGAAGGGCTGGAGTTGAACGTGATCAAGCCCCGCAATCTCCCGGTGCCCGATTCGTCTCTGTTCGATCGGGATTGGGTGGCGCCCAAAGCCGATTCGTACCTGCGTCGCGCCGTGATCTACTTCCAGAACAGGTTGCTCCTGCCCGAGCTCTACGAGCGCACGATCGCGGCGCAAGTGGGCGCGATCCCCGAGTCGGCCAAGGCTCACCGCGAGGCGCGCATCGCGCATCCGCGCGCGGCCGGCAAGATCGCCGACTTCGACCACGACCACAGCGAGCCGATCATCGACCTGATGAAGGCCAATCGCTTCACTCTCAGAGACGTTGGCGACTACCTGTACGCGCGCCACGCCCCGGAGCGCAATGCGGCGATCGAGTCCATCAACCCGGACAACAAGGCCGGGTCGGGTATCACCACCGAGCGCGCGGCGCAGATGATGCAGGGGCTACGCGATCGGCTGGGCGCGCGCTTCGCCGCCATGGAGCAGATCGGCGCCCTCGCCAATCGCATCAGCCGATTCCGCGAAGACGTCATGATCGACAAGGGCCTCGCCAAAATGGAAGCGGTGGCGCTCCTGCAGCAAAAGTACCCGAACTACGTGCCGCTCAAGGAAATGGCGACGGATGAGCACGTGCAAACCGAGGTCGGCGGCGGCTACCAGGTGGGACGGCTGATCAACACCGCCTTCGGCCGGTTCACCGAAGCGCAGTCCGAGTTCATCCTGCCGGCGCTCATCGCCCAGGCCAAAGGCACTATCTCGGCAGGTGAGAACGCGGCGGTGCTGCGCTCCCTCCTGCGCCAAGTCGAATTCGCCCCGAATCCCGGCGTGTGGCGGATCCAGAAGCACGTGTGGAAGCCCTATATCGACCAGGACACCGGGCAAGTCCAGTACGCGCCGCGCTCGGTGCTGATCGACGCCAAGTACGGCGGGCGCGCAATCAGCGTCCCCGTCAACGGCGAGCGCGTGATCATCATGATGGCCGACGAGCGCATGGCCCAGGCATACAAGACGAGCGGCCAGCCAGTGAGCGAATTCACCCAGATGATCGGGACTATCACGCGCTTCTATGCGCTGATGGCAACCGCGGCGAACCCGGAATTCGTAGTCACGAACCTGATGCGCGACTTCCAGCAGGCGGTAATCCGCATTTCCGGGGAGCAGAATCCCGGCCTCGCGCTCAAGGTGGCGAAGGACGTCCCTGGGGCGCTCTGGGGCGCATTCGCCGGGCTGCACGCGAAGGGCCAACTGAAGCCGGACTCTGGCGACTGGCACCGCTGGTACAGGCGCTACATCGAGGCCGGCGGGCACGTCGCCTACCGCGGCCTGCAGGACGTGGAAACCCAACACAAGGACTTCCTGACCACGCTCGCCGACAGCGGGATCATGCCCGAGGCCGTCGCTGGGCTGACGAAAACGCGGCTGCGCGCGCATCGTGTGGCGAAAGTCGCCGGCGTAAAGTTCTTCGCCAATCTCATCATCAACGCCAACGGCGCCGTGGAAAACGCGCTGCGCCTGTCGACCTTCAAGAACGCGGTCGAGTCCGGGTGGAACGAGAAGGACGCCGCCTTCCTCGCGCGCAACGTGACCGTGGACTTCAACCTCAAGGGCAATGCCGGCACGCTGATCGGCGCCTACTACATGTTCTTCAACGCCAACATTCAGGGCTCGGCGCTGCTGTTCCGCTCCGTGGCGAACCACCGGGCGATTCAAGCCCTGGCGCTGATGCTGTTCCTGTTGGGTATGGGGTTCGATTGGTGGAACCGCCGAGAAAGCGCGACCGAGCCGGACGGCCGCAAGGTCTACGACAACATCAACGACGCCATCAAGGAGCGCAACTTCATCCTCATGACGCCGGACGGCGAAGACGCGATTACCGTGCCGCTGCCCTTCGGTTTCAACGTGTTCTACGTCGCCGGCGTGCATGCCATGTCGGTCATGCAGGGGGCGAAGACGCCGCTCGACGCCGCGGGCGACATGCTCGTGACGATGATCAATGCCTTCAACCCGTTCGGACAAAGCCCCGAGAGCGCGCTGGGCGCGCTGCAGCTGATCAGTCCTACCTTCTTCGATCCGTTCGCGCAGGCCATGACGAACCGGAATTGGTTCGACCGCAGCATCGTGCCAGAGCGCCCGCGCACCGCGCCGCCGCAGGCGAAGAGCGCGACCTACTACGCTGGCACGCCGCAGGGCTACGTCGATGTCACGGCCTGGCTGAACGAGGCAACCGGTGGAAATGAAGTGCGCTCCGGGATCCTGGACATTGCCCCGAACATGCTCGAGCACTGGACGCGCTCGATCTTCGGCGGCGCCGGCGCCTTCTATGCGCGCACGGCCGAGTTCGTGCACGGCAAGGCAGTCGGGGCGGAGCCCGAGGTCCGGGACATTCCGTTCCTGCGGCGCTTCTACTACCAGCCCAAGGACTTCGAGCTCTCGCATCGCTTCTACGAGAACCTGAACGCAGCGGAGACGGCGCACTTCGAGGTCCAGCGTGCCTTCGAGCGCGGCCAGCAGGACAAGGCTCGCGCCTACGCCAGCGAATTCCGCGGCGAGCGGTCCATGTACGCCGAAGCCCAGGCCGTCGAGCGTCAGATCGGCGTCCTGCGCAAAGAGGTCTGGCGGGTCCGCAAGAACGACCGGCTTACCGACGACCAGCGCACCAAGCAGATCGAGCAGCTGCAGGGGCGCATCCGGCAGGCGATGATGGGCTTCAATAAGCGATTCGAGGAGCGCGCGGCGCCCTAGAAACGAAAGAGGCCCGGCTTTACCGGCCGGGCCTCTACTCGCGCTTTCTTGGTTTTCCGAAAATGCTGGTTCCCGGAAATGGTGGATCGGCTAGGTCTTCATGGCATGCCCTCCTTCAAAAATCGTGGCCAGTATGCCCTAGCTAGGTCGGCAGCGCGACGTGCAGCGACAGGATCCCAAGCGACCTGTAGGCGGCGCAATCTTCCTCGCTATTGTCCAGCGCAAGCACAATGTCCGAAGGAGTGCGATTGCGCATCACCGCCTCGTGCACGAGGGCGCGCTTGAAATCGCAGCTACGCACGCGGCTTTCGTTCGGCCGCATGAGAAGCTTCTCGGCCGGGATCCCGTGCTCGTCCAGCCAGATCGTCGTTTGCGAGCGCAGGCGCTCCGGGCGCCCTGTCACCACTACGATGCGATGGCCCGCCATCCAAAGGCTGTGCACCAGGCGCAGCACTTGCTCGATCGGGAGATCCTGCTCGCAAGCGCTGAAAAAAGCGTCCCAGTCGGCGGGCGTCTTCTTCAAGTGATGCTCCCGGTGCCGGCTGTCGGCTAGCGTCCCATCCAAATCGCAAACGACGATCATTGGCCCCCTCCACGTAAAGCACTCGGTCACCTATGCGAACAACGATGAAATGCCTGATGAACTTACGCATCAGGAAAAAATCTGCGAGACGACGCCACCGTGTCCTGGGATCAGCCAGCATGATGTGATCGCCGGTCTGTATGCCGGGGACGTGTGGGATCGTGATGTGCATGGGCGGCATCCTAGTCCTGCAAAAGATTGTTGACAACCCCCATAAGGGCACCTTAGACTTCGCGCCGTCATGAAGGACGGAGTAGTCGTGCTGGCGAAGCTGGAGGCGATGCTTGCCGAGAGCTGAGCCCAAGGCAACACGGAACAGCGGGGCGCTTCCGCAGTGGAAGTGCATCCGCTGTCTCCATCGCTGGATCCCACGAAAGAACGGCAAGCCGGTCCGTTGCCCATCCTGCAAGTCACCGTACTGGAATACACCGCGTAGACGGCGCCGTGCCAAAGAGTAAAGCGCACGCAGCGATGACGCCGAAGCAGCGGGTGCTGAAAAAATACCCAAGCGCGGAATCTCATAATTACGTGAACTCACGAGGCCCCGAGGCTGGACAATGGTGGTGGCTCATAGAATACGGTTATCGAGAGTTAGGCACTGGCGTCACAGCCGCGCTTGCGTGGGCCGACGCCGCACGGAGGCTGAAATGACCGATCCGCGCAAGATGGCTGCACCCGACGAAGGCAGGGAGGCGCTGCTCGCGGCGAAGCCCCCGGTCTCGGTGGGGCAGGCGTGTGATGCCGCGCACGAGCGCGAAATCGAGCGATTGGCTGCCACGTTCGACCGATACGCCGAGGCTGCGGAACGCGGTGCAGTGGGCGACGATCCGAAATGGGCTGAAGGACGAGCCGCGGCTTATCGCCGATGCGCCAGAGACGTGCGTGACGCCGCCACCCTACCCGCAGCGGCGCAGCCTGCCGTGCCAGCAGCCGGTAATGCGCAGGGGGTGGGGAAGATAGAAATAACCGGGATGCTAGAGCCATTGTTGCTCAAGAGCGCCACGCGCGAACAACTGGAGGAAGCTGTGCAGAACCTTCGCGCACAGAAATTCAAGCTGCAAGACGAACTCGCCGCT
>JAOUGZ010000338.1 GCA_029865405.1 Betaproteobacteria bacterium | reverse complement strand
CTGCGTGTCGACGTCGAACCGAAATTTCGTCGGCCGGCAGGGCCCGCAGGCGCGCACGCACCTCGCGAGCCCCGCGACGGCAGCCGCCGCCGCGATCGCTGGAGAAATCGCGGACGTCAGGAGCCTGTAGTGGAAAGGTTCACGACATTGACGGCGATCGCGGCACCGTTCCCGCGCGACAACGTCGACACCGACTACATCATCCGGGTCGAGCGCTGCACGGGTACACCGAAGGCGGAGCTCGGCCGGTACGCGTTCGAGATGGCGCGCTATATGCCGGACGGTGCCGAGAACCCGGACTTCATCCTCAACCAGCCGCGCTACCGCGGCGCGCGGATCCTCGTGTGCGGCGAATTCTTCGGCACCGGCAGCTCGCGCGAGATGGCCGTCTGGGCGCTCGCCGGCATGGGCATCCGCTGCCTGATCGCGCCTTCGTTCGGCGAGATCTTCCACGGCAACTGCTTCCAGAATGGGGTCCTGCCGGTCACGCTGCCGCCGGCGACGGTTGCGGCGCTGATGCGCCGGGCGTCCGCACCCGGGGCGGCGCCTTTCACCGTGGATCTCGAGCGCCAGACGGTGAACGGCGACGTTCGTTTCGAAATCGGCGCCCGGCGCAGGAAGATGCTGCTCCAGGGCCTCGACGAAATCTCGCTGACGCTGGCGATCGACGCGAAGAGCGCGGCCTACCAGGCCGCCGACCGCGAGCGGCGGCCGTGGATCTACATGTTCCGGAACCCCTGACGAGAGGGTATTCTTTCGGTCTGGCCAGACGAGGAGCGGCTGCATGGATCTCAACTATTCCCGGGAAGAAATCGCCTTCCGCGACCAGGTGCGCGGCTGGCTCAAGGACAACCTGCCGGCCGACCTGCGCGACAAGATCGCCAATTACGAGGAGCTGAACCGCGAGGACCTGATCCGCTGGCACAAGATTCTCGCCAAGCAGGGCTGGGTGGCGCCCTCGTGGCCGAAGGAGTGGGGCGGCAACGACTGGAGCGTGGTACAGCGCTACATCTTCGAGGAGGAGTGCGGCTATGCCGGCACGCCGCCGCTGATCCCCTTCGGGCTGTCGATGTGCGGCCCGGTGCTGCTCAAGTTCGGCAGCGACGCGCAGAAGCGGCAGTTCCTGCCGCGCATCTACAACGGCGACGATTTCTGGTGCCAGGGGTATTCGGAGCCGGGTTCGGGCTCGGATCTCGCGTCGCTGAAAACCAAGGCGGTGCGCAGCGGCGATCACTACCTGGTCAACGGCCAGAAGATCTGGACCACGCTGGGGCATTGCGCCGACTGGATCTTCTGCCTGGTGCGCACCGATTTCGGCGCCGCCAAGCGCCAGGAGGGCATCTCCTTCCTGCTCATCGACATGAAGACACCCGGCATCACCGTGCGGCCGCTGATCCTGATGGACGGCGGGCACGAAGTGAACGAGGTGTTCTTCGAGGACGTCAAGGTGCCGGTGGCGAACCTGGTGCACAAGGAAGGCGAGGGCTGGACGGTGGCCAAGTACCTGCTCGGCCACGAGCGCATGAACACCGGCCGCATCGGCGCCTCCAAGCGCGAGCTGGCGAAGCTGAAGGAGTTCGCTGCGCGGCAAAGGCATGGCGGCAAGTCGCTGATGGAGGATGCGCGCTTTCGCGACCGGCTCTCGCGCCTGGAAGTCGAGCTGATGGCGCTCGAGATCACCAACCTGCGGTTCCTCGATCGCATGCGGCGCACGGGCCAGCCGCCGGGCGCGGACGTGTCGATGCTCAAAATCAAGGGTACGGAGATCCAGCAGGGGCTTACCGAGCTCATGATGCAGGCGGTCGGCCCGCTCGCCCAGCCGTTCAAGGCCCTCAGTTCCGGTAACGGCGGCGACGCCGGGTTCGACGCGTTCACCGCCGCCATTGCGCCGCGCTACTGCAACTTCAGGAAGACGACGATCTACGCCGGGTCGAACGAGATCCAGCGCAACATCATCGCGAAGATGACATTGGGGCTATAGCCATGAACTTCGACTACAACGAAGAGCAGCAACTGCTCGCCGACTCGGTGCGGCGCTTCATCCAGAAGGGCTACGAGTTCGAGGCGCGCCGGAAGATCGTCGCCTCGCCCGAGGGATTCAGCGAACCGGTGTGGAAGACCTTCGCCGAAATGGGGCTCACGGGAATTCCGTTCTCCCCGGATCACGGCGGCTTCGGCGGTGGCGCCATCGATTTGCTGAGCGTGATGGAAGCGTTCGGCGAAGGGCTGGTCGTGGAGCCGTTTCTTGCCACGTTGCTCGGTGCGCAGTGCGTGGCGCGCGCAGGCAGCGAGGCGCAGAAGAAGGCCGTCCTGCCCCAGGTCGTGGAGGGCAAGCTGAGGATGGCGTTCGCGCATACGGAGAAGGGCGCGCGCTACGACCTCGACCACGTGAATGCGACGGCGAAGAACTCGGGCAGCGGCTGGAGCCTCGACGCCGAGAAGGTGGTGGTGCTCGGTGCCGCGGCCGCGGCGCAGCTGGTGGTGTCGGCAAGGACGCCGGCGGGCGTGAGCCTGTTCCTGGTGCAAGCCAAGGGCGTGAAACTGAAGCCCTACCGCACGCTGGACGAGATGCGCGCGGCGGACGTGGTTCTTGCCGGCACGCCGGGTGAATTGCTCGGCGCCGAGGGCCAGGCGATGGCGGTGATCGAGGCGGTGGTGGACTTCGCCACGGCACTGGTGTGCGCGGAAGCCGTGGGCGCGATGAAGTACGCCTGCGACAGCACGCTGGAATACCTCAAGACGCGCAAGCAGTTCGGCGTGCCGATCGGCACCTTCCAGGCGCTGCAGCATCGCATCGTCGACATGTACATCGCCTACGAGCAGGCGAAATCGATGGCGTTTCTTGCCTGCAGCCAGGCGGATTCGGCGGCGAACGCGAAGGAGCGTGCGCGCGCCATTTCGGCGGCGAAGATCAAGATTGCCGACAACGCACGCCACATCAGCCAGGAGGCGATCCAGCTGCACGGCGGCATGGGCATGAGCGAGGAGCTGAAGGTAAGCCACAGCTTCCGGCGCCTGACCATGATCGCGCAGCAGTTCGGCGACGCCGACCACCACCTGGAGCGATTCGCTAGCGTCTGAGCAGGAAGCTCGCGGCCTCCGTGGCGATCTCGTCGAGCGAGCGCCGCCCGCCCCCGCGGTACCAGCGCGCGGTCCAGTTGAGCACGCCGAAGGTGAAGAGGCGCGCGAGCTGCGCGTCGCCCGGCATCACCCCTTCGGCCTGCAGCTCGTCGGTCATCTTCTGCCATAGCGCGTCGTAGCGGTCCTTGAGCGCGATGACGCGCCGGCGGTTCGCCGGCGTCAGCGAGCGCCAGTCGTAGAGCATTACCGGGATGAAATCGTGGCCGTCGCCGCAAAGGGTTTCCAGGTGCGTGCGCACGAGCTTCTTGAACCTCTCCACCGGCGGCAACCGCATCGCGGCGACCGCTTCGAGGTGACGCAGGCCCTCGCTCAGGCCCTGCTCCATGACGGCGACCAGCATCTCCTGCTTCGACCTGAAGTGATAGAACGGGCTGCCGGAGTGCATTTCGGCGGCGCGCGAAATGTCCCGGATCGACGTGCCGTCGAACCCTTTCTCGCGGAACAGGCGCGCGCACACGCGCAGCAGGTCTTCGCGCCGGTTGCCGTTCTGCGCCGGCTTCTTCTTCGTTTTCTTCACTTCCTGAGCCGCGGCAGGTCGGCGGGCGCCTCGATCTCCATGCGCAGGAGCTGCGCCGCGACCGCCTTGCCGAGGTTGTCCATGCGCAGCGACCGGGCTGCGCCGCCCTGCAGCGCGCGATTGAGCACGATCTTGAGCGCCAGGAGGTTGTCGAGCGGCCAGAGCTCCACCGGTCCTTCGCACATCGCCTTGAAATGCGCCTTCACGCGCTCGGAGGTCACCTCGCGCTTGAGCACCGCGTAGGTCGGCGCGTCCCAGGCGAAGAGGCCGATGTCGGCGCGATCGGCCTTGTCGCCCGAGCGCGCATGCGCGATCTTCCACAGCGGCACGCGCATCACACCTTCTCCAGGGCGACGTCCACCCTCGACTCCACCCGCTCGCGCCGCACCAGCGTGGGCCAGATGCCGAGCAGCTCTTTCGCGCCCTGCACGCCCTTCATGCTGCCGACGTAAGGCGGGCCTGACAGGCCCAGCCACGGAAACAAACGCCCGTAGGCGTCGGCGACTTTCCGGTCCTGCGTGCGGATCGTCATGCGCAGGAAGCATTCGTTC
>JAOUGZ010000015.1 GCA_029865405.1 Betaproteobacteria bacterium | reverse complement strand
CGCCCTGCCCGGCAAGCGGGTGGACCACGTGCGCGGCATCCCCCACCAGCGCGACGCGCGGGACGACCATGCGGCGCGCCGAAAGGCGGCGCAGCGGAAAGGCGCGCGGCGCGCTGACCAGGCCCATGGCCCCCAGCACGTGGCCGCTCGCCGCGGCGACCGCGTCGCACAGCGCCTGCGGCTCTAGCGCGAGCAGCCGCCCGGCGTCTTCTTCGCCGGTCGACCAGACCATCGAGACGTGATCGCCCGGCAGCGGCAGGAGCGCGAGCACCGGACCGCCCTGGAACCACTGGTAGGCCGTATGGCGGTGCACGCGCTCGCACGAAAAATTCGCCACTACGGCGCGCTGCGCATAGGCGGCGTCGGTCGCGGCGATGCCGGCCTGATCGCGCACCAGCGAGTGCGCGCCGTCCGCGCCCACCACCAGCCGCGCATCGAGCGTGCGTGCGCCGCGCAAGTGCAATCGCGCCACGCCGGGCGTGATCTCGAGACGCTCGAGCCGCTCCGGCGCGAGCACGCGCACGCCCTCGGCGCCCGCCAGTGCCTCGCGCAGCGCGGCCTGCAGCGCGCCGTCTTCAATGATCCAGGCCAGTTCGGCGACACCCGCGCGATAGGCGTCGAATTCGAGCCCGGCGCGAGCATCGTCGCCGAACACGCGCATCGCGCGCACCGGCGTCACCCGCTTCGGGTCGAGCCTTTTCCAGGCCCCGAGCCCGGCCAGGAAGGCGGCGTTGCCCGGCGTGATCGCATAGACGCGGGAATCGAAGCCCGGCGGCGCCGGCGCGCGCGCCCCGGCCTGCTCGGCAACCAGGGCGACGCTCAGCCCGCGCGCCGCGCGCGCCAGCGCCGCGCCCGCGAGGCCCGCGCCGACGATGGCGAGGTCCACATCCATGCGCGCATTCTGGATTAAAATCCGCCATGCGTGGCGAATTAGCTCAGCTGGTTAGAGCAGCGGAATCATAATCCGTGTGTCCGGGGTTCGAGTCCCTGATTCGCCACCACCCCCTTTCTCCCGCCGACCGATGAGCGGCAAGCTCTACCTGCGCACCTACGGCTGCCAGATGAACGAGGCCGATTCGGCCATGATTGCCGGCGTGCTCGCCGACGCCGAAGGGCTCGCGCCGGCGGCGCGCCCCGACGAAGCCGACGTCATCGTCTTCAACACCTGCTCGGTGCGCGAGAAGGCGCAGGAGAAGGTGTTCTCCGACCTCGGGCGCGTGCGTCACCTCAAGCGCGAGAACCCCCGGCTCATGATCGCCGTCGGCGGCTGCGTCGCGAGCCAGGAGGGCGCCGCCATCGTCGCGCGCGCCCCCTTCGTCGACGTGGTGTTCGGCCCGCAGACGCTGCACCGGCTGCCGGCGCTGCTCGCGCGCCGGCGCGCGAGCGGCGAGGCGCAGGTCGACGTGAGCTTTCCGGAGATCGAGAAATTCGACCGCGTGCCCGCGCCGCGCGAAACCGGCGCCAGCGCCTTCGTCTCCATCATGGAAGGCTGCAGCAAGTACTGCAGCTTCTGCGTCGTCCCCTACACGCGCGGCGAGGAGGTGTCGCGGCCCTTCGCCGACGTGGTGCGCGAGCTGGCGGCGCTGGCCGGGCGCGGCGTGCGTGAAGTGACGCTCCTCGGCCAGAACGTGAACGCGTGGCGCGGCGACATCGGCGGCGCGCCGGCCGATTTCGCCGAGCTGCTGCGCTACGTCGCCGAGATCGACGGCCTGGAGCGCATCCGCTACACCACGTCGCACCCGCGCGAGTTCACGCAGCGCCTGATCGACGTGCACGCGGAGCTGCCGCAGCTCGCGCCGCACGTGCACCTGCCGGTGCAGTCGGGCGCGGACCGGGTGCTCGCCGCGATGAAGCGCGGCTACTCGGCGCTCGAGTACCGCTCGATCGCGCGCCGCCTGCGAAAGGCCCGGCCCGGGATCAGCCTGACCTCGGACTTCATCGTCGGCTTCCCCGGCGAGCGCGAGGCGGATTTCGCGGCCACGCTGCAGCTGGCGCAGGAGCTCGCGTTCGACGGCTCCTTTTCCTTCCTCTACAGCCCGCGGCCGGGCACGCCGGCCGCCGAGCTCGCCGATGCGACGCCGCGCGAAGAGAAGCTCGAGCGGCTGCAGCGCCTGCAGGCGCTGCTCGATGCGCAGGCGCGCGCGGTGAGCGAGGCCATGGTCGGCGGCGTCGAGCGCGTGCTCGTCGAAGGCCCTTCGCACAAGGACGCGCGCGAGCTCGCCGGGCGCACCGGCAACAACCGCGTGGTGAATTTCCGCGCCCCCGCGGCGCTGGCCGGGACCTTCGTCGACGTGCGCGTCACGGCGGCGCTCACGCACTCGCTGCGTGGCGAACGGCTGGATGCCTAGCAAGCCGGTCGAAGTTCGCCTCGACCCGGTGGACAACCTGCGCCTGGCGCGCCTGTGCGGCGCGCTCGACGCCAACCTGCGGCAGATCGAGTCGGCGCTCGACGTGGCCATCGCGCGGCGCGGCGCGCGCTTCACGGTGCGCGGCGAGCCGCGGCAGGCCGAGCGCGCGGCGCGCGCGCTCGAGCATTTCTACGACAAGGCCGTCGACGAGCTGAGCCTGGACGACGTGCAGCTCGGCCTCGCCGAGCTGGCGCGGGGCCGGCCGCCCGAGCCCGACGAGCCCGGCCCGGCGCTGCTCACGCGCCGCGCCGACCTGCACGGGCGCACGCCGCGCCAGGTGCAGTACATCGAGCAGATCGTCGCGCACGACATCACCTTCGGCGTCGGCCCGGCGGGCACCGGCAAGACCTATCTGGCGGTGGCCTGCGCCGTGGACGCGCTGGAGCGCGACAAGGTGAAGCGCATCGTCCTGGTGCGGCCCGCGGTCGAGGCGGGCGAGCGCCTGGGGTTCCTCCCCGGGGACCTGGCGCAAAAGGTCGATCCCTATCTGCGGCCGCTGTACGACGCGCTCTACGACCTGATGGGCTTCGACAAGGTCGGCAAGCTCCTCGAGCGCGGCACCATCGAGCTCGCGCCGCTCGCCTACATGCGCGGGCGCACGCTGAACCACGCCTTCGTCATCCTCGACGAGGCGCAGAACACCACGCCCGAGCAGATGAAGATGTTCCTCACGCGCATCGGCTTCGGCGCCAAGGCCGTGGTGAACGGTGACGTCACGCAGATCGACCTGGCGCGCGGCCAGAAGAGCGGCCTCATCGAAGCGCGGCGCATCCTCGCCGACGTCCGCGGCATCGCCTTCACCGACTTCAGCGCCGCCGACGTGGTGCGCCATCCGCTGGTGGCGCGCATCATCGATGCGTACGAGAAGCACGCCGAAACGCCGCCGACGAAGTAGCGTCACGGTGCAGCGCACGGTGCGCGGCGCGCCGTCGGCGGCGCGCCTGCGAACGTGGGCGCGCGCCGCGGCGCGCGCGGGCGCCGAGGTGACGCTGCGCGTGGTCGGGGCCGCCGAGGCGCGGCGGCTCAACCGCGCGTTCCGCAAGCGCGACTGCGCCACCAATGTCCTGTCCTTCGCGTATTCCAGATCGCACGGCGACGTGGTCCTGTGCCATCCGGTCATCGCACGCGAAGCGCGCGCGCAGGGCAAGACGCTCGCCGCGCACTACGCGCACCTGGTCGTGCACGGCATGCTGCACCTGCGCGGCCTCGGGCACGCGCGCGCCGCGGACGCGCGGCGCATGGAGCGGCGCGAGACATTGCTCCTCGCGCGCCTCGGGTTCGGCGACCCCTACACGGTAGAATGAGCCGTCCCGCATGACCGACGCCTCCCGACCCAGCCTGCTCGAGCGCCTGTCCTCGCTCATCCTGCGCGAGCCCGAAGACCGCGCGCAGCTCCTCGCGCTGCTGCGCTCGGCCTACCAGCGCAATCTGCTCGACGCCGACGCGCTCACCATGATCGAGGGTGCGCTCACGGTCTCGGAGATGCCGGTGCGCGACATCATGATCCCGCGGGCGCAGATGGACGTCATCGACATCCACCAGAAAGTCGAGGACTTCATCACCCAGGTCATCTCCACCGCGCACTCGCGCTTTCCGGTGATCGACCAGAACCGCGACGACGTCATCGGCATCCTGCTCGCCAAGGACCTGCTGCGGCATTACGCGGGCGAAGAGGAGTTCAACGTGCGCGAGATGCTGCGCCCGGCGGTGTTCGTGCCCGAGTCCAAGCGCCTGAACGTGCTGCTGCGCGAGTTCCGCGCCAGCCGCAACCACATGGCGATCGTGGTCGACGAGTACGGCGGCGTGGCGGGCCTGGTGACCATCGAGGACGTGCTCGAGCAGATCGTCGGCGACATCGAGGACGAGTACGACTTCGACGAGGCGAGCGACAACATCCTGCTCGAGTCGAGCGGCCGCTACCGCGTCAAGGCGCTCACGCAGATCGCCGACTTCAACGCCGCCTTCGGCACGCGCTTTTCCGACCAGGAGCACGACACCGTGGCCGGGCTGGTGATCGCGCAGCTCGGGCGCGTGCCGCGGCGCGGCGAGTCGCTCGCCGTGGACGGCCTCAAGATCCAGGTGCTGCGCGCCGACAGCCGGCGCGTGTACACGCTGCTCGTCGACAAGCCGAAGTGAAGCACCGCCGCCCGCTCGTCGCGTTCCTCGCCGGCGCGGCGACGGTGCTGGCGTTCTCGCCGTTCGACCTGCTGCCGCTCGCGCTCGTCGCGCTGGCGGTGCTCGTGCACCTGTGGATCACGGCGCGCAGCGCGCGCGCGGCGGCATGGCTCGGCTTCGTCTTCGGCCTGGGCCTGTTTCTCGCCGGCGTGTCGTGGGTCTACGTCAGCCTGCATCGCTTCGGCGCCCTGCCGGCGCCGCTCGCCGCCTTCGCCACGCTCGCCTTCTGCGCCTTTCTCTCGCTGTACCCCGCGCTCGCCGGCTGGGCGCAGGCGAAGCTGCGCGCGCCGCACGCGCTGCGCGCCGCGCTCGTCATCCCCGCCTGCTGGACGCTCGGCGAATGGCTGCGCGCGACGCTGTTCACCGGATTTCCGTGGCTCACGCTCGGCAGCGCCGTCGTCGACACGCCGCTCGCGGGCTATGCACCGCTCGGCGGCGCCTACGGCGCGTCGTTCGCCGTCGCGGCGTGCGCGGGGCTGCTGTGGTGCGTGGCGCTCGGCCAGGCGCGCTGGGCGGCCGCCGCCGCGTTCGCCGTCATCGGCGTCGGCGGCGCCGTGCTGCGCGACGTGCACTGGACGGTCCCGGCCGGGGCCCCGTTCACGGCGAGCGTGCTGCAGGGCAACGTGCCGCAGGACCTGAAGTTCGACCCGCTGCGCTACGCGCGCACGCTGGAAACCTACGCGCGCCTGGCCGAGGCGAGCCGCGCGCGGCTCATCGTCATGCCGGAGACGGCGCTGCCGCGCATGCTCGACAGCGTCGACCCCGCCTACCTCGCGCGCCTCGAGGCCGCGGCGAAGGGGAACGACGGCGACCTGCTGCTCGGGGTGCCGGTGCGCATCGCGCCCGGCGAGTACTACAACGCGGTGCTCTCGCTCGGCGTATCGCCGCGCCAGCTCTACTACAAGTCGCACCTCGTGCCCTTCGGTGAGTTCGTGCCGCCGGGCTTCGGCTGGGCGGTGCGCGCGCTCTCGATCCCGCTCGCCGATTTCTCGCGCGGGCCCGCGCGCCCGCGCCCGCTGGAAGTCGCCGGCCAGCGCATCGCCGCCAACATCTGCTACGAGGACGCCTACGGCGCCGAGCTCATCCGCCAGCTCCCCATGGCGACGCTGCTCGTCAACGTCTCCAACGTCGCATGGTTCGGCGACTCGCTCGCGCCGGCGCAGCACCTGCAGATCGCGCGGGCGCGCGCCCTCGAGACCGGCCGCATGCACCTCGCCGCGACCAACACGGGCCTCACGGCGGCGATCGACCGCGACGGCCGCGTGCGCGCGCAGCTGCCGCCCTTCGCCGAAGGCCGGCTCGAGCTCGAGGTGCAGGGTTACGCCGGCGCCACGCCCTACGTGCGTTACGGCGACTGGCCCGCGCTCGCGCTGTGCGCGGCGCTGCTCGCGCTCTTCGCGCTGCGCTTGCGCAGCCGGTAAGATGCCGCTCGGCATGCTCACGTTCCAGCAGCTCATCGGCCGCCTTTCCAGGTTCTGGGACGATCAGGGCTGCGTGCTCCTGCAGCCTTACGACATGGAAATGGGCGCCGGGACGTTTCACACGGCGACGTTCCTGCGCGCCATCGGTCCGGAGCCCTGGAACGCCGCCTACGTGCAGCCCTCGCGCCGCCCGAAGGACGGGCGCTATGGCGAGAACCCGAACCGCCTGCAGCACTATTACCAGTACCAGGTGGCGCTCAAGCCCTCGCCCGCCGACATCCAGGAGCGCTATCTCGCCTCGCTCGCCGCGCTCGGCATCGATGCGCGCAAGCACGACATCCGCTTCGTCGAAGACGACTGGGAGTCGCCGACGCTCGGCGCCTGGGGCCTGGGGTGGGAAGTGTGGCTCGACGGCATGGAGGTCACGCAGTTCACCTACTTCCAGGAAGTCGGCTCGCTGCCCTGCAAGCCGGTGCTCGGCGAGATCACCTACGGCCTGGAGCGCCTGGCGATGTACCTGCAGGGCAAGGAATCGGTATTCGACCTGGTGTGGACGCCGGGGGTGAGCTACGGCGACGTCTACCACCAGAACGAAGTCGAGCAGTCGCGCTACAACTTCGAGCTCGCCAATATCGAGCTCCTCGCGCGGCACTTCGGCGAGTTCGAGTCCGAGGCGCGACGCCTGGTCGAGGCGCAGTGCACGCTGCCCGCGTACGAGATGGTCCTGAAATGCTCGCACGCCTTCAACCTGCTCGATGCGCGCGGCGCCATCTCGGTCACCGAGCGCGCCGCCTACATCGGGCGCGTGCGCGCCCTGGCGCGCGCCGTGGCGCAGGCGTACTTCGACTCGCGCGAGCGCCTGGGTTTTCCGATGACCCTCGGCGGGCGCTAGGGCCGTGGCCAAGGCAAGCGCCGCCGCGCGCGAGGACACGCTGCTGGTGGAGCTGCTCACCGAGGAGCTGCCGCCGAAGTCGCTCGAGCGGCTGGCGCGCGCGTTCCGCGATCACCTGACCAACGACCTGGAGAGCGCGGGCCTGCGCGCCGCCGGCAGCACGGCGCGCTACTTCGCCACGCCGCGGCGCCTCGCGGTGTCGATCACGCGCGTGCTCGAGGCCGCCGCCGAAGTGCGCGAGCGCGTGCAGGGGCCGCCGCTCAAGGCGCCGCCCGAGGCGGTGGCCGGGTTCGCGCGCAAGTTCGGCGTCGAGGCCGATACGCTGATGCGCCTGGAGACCTCGAAGGGTTTCGTCTACGCCGTGGAGCGCACGCTGCCGGGCGCGCGCCTCGCCGACGTGCTGGCGGCGAAGGTCGAAGCCGCGCTCGCGGCGCTGCCGGTGGCGAAGATGATGCGCTGGGGCGAAGGCACGGCGCAGTTCGTGCGCCCGGTGCACGGCCTGGTCATGCTGCATGGCGCCCGGCGCGTGCCGGGAACGGTGCTCGGCGCCAACGCCGGCAAGCGCACGCGCGGCCACCGCTTCCTCGCCAAGGGCTGGATCGCGCTGCGCGACGCGCAGTCCTACGAGGCGCAGCTGCGCGACGAAGGCTCGGTGCTCGCCGATTTCCAAGCGCGCAGCGCGGAGATCGAGCGCCAGCTCGCCGCCGCCGCCGCGGCGCAGCGCGCCACGCTCGGCGAGACCGCCGACCTGCTGGCGGAGGTCACGGCGCTGGTCGAGCACCCGAGCGTCTACCTGGGGACGTTCGACAAGGCCTATCTCGAGGTGCCGCAGGAGTGCCTGGTGCTCACCATGCGCCAGAACCAGAAGTACTTTCCCCTGTTCGACGCGCGCGGCGCGCTGCTGCCGAAGTTCCTCATCGTCTCGAACATGCGCGTGGACGACCCGGGCCCGATCATCGGCGGCAATGAGCGCGTGGTGCGCCCGCGCCTCGAGGACGCGCGCTTCTTCTACAACCAGGACCGCAAGCTGCGGCTCGAGGAACGCGTGCCGCAGCTCGCGCGCGTGGTGTTCCATCACAAGCTGGGCAGCCAGCTCGACCGCGTGCAGCGCATGAAGATCCTCGCCGGCATCGTGGCGCGCGCGCTGGGCGCCGACGACACGTTCGCCGAGCGCGCCGCGGAACTGTGCAAGGCGGACCTGCTGACCGGCATGGTCGGCGAGTTCCCCGAGCTGCAGGGCGTCATGGGCCGCTACTACGCGCTGCACGACGGCGAGCCCGCCGAGGTGGCGCAGGCGATCGAGTCGCACTACCGGCCGCGCTTCGCGGGCGACCCGCTGCCGCCGGACCCTGTCGGCTGCGCCGTGGCGCTCGCCGACAAGCTGTATCTGCTGGCGGGCTTCTTCGGCATCGGCCAGGCGCCCACGGGCGAAAAGGATCCCTTCGGCCTGCGCCGCGCGGCCCTGGGCGTGATCCGCATCCTGGTGGAGCGCGCGCTGCCGGTGTCGCTGCACGACCTGGTGGGCGCCGCGTACCGCGTGCTGCCCAAGGACATCGGCCAGGCGCAGGAGGCGGTGGAGGCCTTCGTGCTGGAGCGCATGCGCGGCTACCTCGCCGAGCGCGGCTACGCCGCGACGGAGGTGGAGGCCGTCCTCAGCCGCCTGTTCGTGCGCCTGGACCAGGTGCCGCGGCAGCTCGAGGCGGTGCGCGCCTTCGCCCGGCTGCCCGAGGCGCCGAGCCTCGCCGCGGCCAACAAGCGCATCGCCAACATCCTGCGCCAGGCGGGCGACGTGCCGCCGGACTTCGACCCCGGCCTGTTCAGCCAGCCCGAGGAGCAGCAGCTGGCCGGCGCCTTTGCCGACCTCCAGCCCGAGTTCGAGCGCGCCTACAAGGCGGGCGAGTACACCGAGGCGCTGAAGTCGCTCGCCGCCCTCAAGGTGCCGGTGGACGCGTTCTTCGACAAGGTACTGGTGATGGACAAGGACGAGCGCGTGAAGCTGAACCGCATCGGCTTCCTCGGCCGCCTGCATGCCACCATGAACCGCATTGCGGATCTCTCGAAGCTCGCCGCATGAAGCTCGTGGTGTTGGATCGCGACGGCACCATCAATCTCGACAGCGACCAGCACATCAAGTCGCCTGCCGAGTGGAAGCCGATCAAGGGCAGCCTCGAGGCCATCGCGCGCCTCACGCAATCGGGCCACCGCGTGGTGGTGGCGACCAACCAGTCGGGCATCGCGCGCGGCCTGTTCGACATGACCACCCTCAATGCGATCCACGACGCCATGCAGCGCGCCGTGCACCAGGCGGGTGGGCGCATCGATGCCATCTTCTTCTGCCCGCACAGTGACGAAGCGGGCTGCGCATGCCGAAAGCCCAAGCCCGGCATGCTGCTGGAGATCGGCCGGCGCATGAACGCGCCGCTGGCGGGGGTGCCGGTGGTGGGGGACGCGCTGCGCGACCTGCAGGCGGCTGCCGCCGTCGGCGCGCGGCCGGTGCTGGTGCTCACGGGCAAGGGCAAGAAGACGCGCGCCGGCGGCGGCCTGCCGCCGGGCACCGAAGTGTTCGCCGATCTCGCCGCGTTCGCCGCCAAGACCGCGCCATGACGCTCGTGCGCTCGATGCTGTTCGCGCTGGCGCTCGTCGCCGTCACGCCGCCCTATGCGCTCATCGCCCTGGCCACTTTTCCGCTGCCGCGCCTCGTGCGCTATCGCATCATTTCCGGCTGGTCGCGCCTGGTGGTGCGCCTCGCGCGCGCCCTCTGCGGCATCCGCTGGACGGTGGAGGGGCGCGAGCACCTGCCCGCCAACCCGTCGGTGATCCTCGCCAAGCACCAGTCGGCCTGGGAGACGCTCGCCTTCCAGGACATCTTCCCCCCGCAGGTGCTGGTGCTGAAGAAGGAGCTGCTGTGGATCCCGTTCTTCGGCTGGGGCCTCGCCCTCATGAGCCCGATCGCCATCGACCGCGCCAACGGCCGCGCGGCGCTGCGCGACATCGCGCGCCGCGGCAAGGAGCGCCTGGCGCAGGGCTTCTGGGTGGTGATCTTTCCCGAGGGCACGCGCGTACGCGTGGGCGAGAAGCGCGACTACCAGCAGGGCGGCGCCTGGCTCGCGGCGCAGTGCGGCGTGCCGGTGGTGCCCGTGGCGCACAACGCCGGGCGGCTGTGGCCGCGCAACGCCTTCCTCAAGCGCGCCGGAAACGTGACCGTGCGCATCGGGCCGGCGATTCCCACCACGGGCCGGGATGCGAAACAGATCAGCGCCGAGGCCGAAGCCTGGATCGAAGGCCAGCAGCGCACGTTGTAGACTGGACCCCATGCGAATTCTCCACACCATGCTGCGCGTCGGAAACATGGAGCGCGCCGTGAAGTTCTATACGGAGGTGCTCGGCATGAAGGTGCTGCGCACCACCGACCGGCCCGACCAGAAGTACTCGCTCGCCTTCGTCGGCTACGACGACGAGTCGCGCGCGTCGGTGCTCGAGCTCACCTACAACTACGGCGTGGGCCAGTACGACCTGGGTAGCGCCTACGGGCACGTGGCGCTCGAAGTCGACGATGCGGCGAAGACCTGCGCGGCCGTGCGCGCCAAGGGCGGCAAGGTGACGCGCGAGGCCGGCCCGGTGAAGGGCGGCACCACGGTGATCGCCTTCGTCGAGGATCCCGACGGCTACAAGATCGAGTTCATCGAGCGCAAGAAATGAAAAAGGGCGCCTGCCGGCGCCCTTTCTCGGGTCGGTCCCTGATCCCGCTCAGCCCGCCTTGATCACCCCGCAGGCGAGGCGCGCGCCCGCGTTGCCGGTGGGCTGCGTGTTGTAGTCGTCCGGGTCGGCATGCACGACCACCGCGCGGCCGATGATGCTCGCCGGACCCGCGGTCACGGTGACGACGTCGAGATCCGCAGCCAGTTTGGCGCGGCCCTTTGCGTCGGCCTTGAGGTTGGGCATGTCCCCGGCATGGTGCTCGCCGCCCTGCGGTCCGTGCGGCTTGCCATAGGGGTTGAAGTGGCCCTTGGCGCTCATGCCGTCTCCCGAGCTGCAATCGCCCACCTCGTGAATATGAAACCCGTGCTCCTGGTTCGGCTTCAGATTGATGATCTGCGCGGTGACGCGCACCTTGCCCCCCACCTGCTCGAAGGTGACTTCGCCGACCGTCTTGTTGCCCTTGGTCGCCTCGAGGCCGGCGGTGGCCCGCGGCGGATCGTCCGACATCGTCTGACAGCCCGCCAGGGCAGCCGCCGCCAGCAGCACGATCATGTGTCCCGCTTTCATTTTTCCGTCTCCTCGAGTCAGGGTGCGAGGCGATTGTACTCGGCGAGCTTCCGGGTTCTCAACAATGGAGCGAAATGCTGCGCCGCGCAATCCGTACGTAGTCCTGCGGGGACAGGTTCTCCGGGCGCAGCCGCGGGTCGATGCCGAGCGCCTCGAGCGCCTCGGCCGCCAGGCCGAGCGCGTTGCGCAGCGTCTTGCGCCGCGCGCTGAACGCCCGGCGCACGACGTCGCCGAACTGCGGCGCGCCGAGGTCCAGGGGCTCGGCGAGGGGCACCAGCCGGACCAGCGCCGACTCCACCTTGGGCGGGGGGCGAAACGCGCCGGCGGCGACGTGAAACAGCTTCTGCATGGCGAAGCGCGCCTGCAGCATCACCGACAGGCGCCCGTAGGCCGGCGTCGAGGGCCGCGCCACCATGCGTTCCACCACTTCCCGCTGCAGCATGAAATGCAGATCGCGCAGGCGGTCCGCGAACCGGGCGAGGTGAAAGAGGAGCGGCGTGGAGATGTTGTAGGGCAGGTTGCCGACGACGCGCGTGCCCTGGGGCAGCCGGCCGAAATCGAATTCGAGCGCATCGGCGACGTGCACCGTGACGCCCTCGGCGGCGAGCGCGCCGGCAAGGTCGCGGTCGATCTCGATCGCCTCCAGGCGCGCGACGCGCCCGGCGAGCGGCCGCGTCAGCACGCCCTCGCCCGGGCCGATCTCGACGATGAAATCCTCCTCGCCCGGCGCAATCGCCTCGACGATGCGCCGCACCACCGCCGCATCGTGCAGGAAGTGCTGGCCGAACCGCTTACGCGGTCGATGCGAGCCTGCGCGCAAGCTTGAGCGCCTCGAGAAGGCTGCCGGCATCGGCCCGGCCCTTGCCCGCGATGTCGAGCGCGGTGCCGTGATCGACCGAGGTGCGCACGAACGGCAGGCCGAGCGTCACGTTCACGCCGCGGCCGAAGCTCGCGTACTTCAGCACCGGCAGGCCCTGGTCGTGATACAGGGCGAGCGCGCAGTCGGCGCGCTTGAGCCGCGCCGGCACGAACAGCGTATCCGCGGGTATCGGGCCTTCGACCGCGATGCCGAGCTTTCGCGCCTCGGCGATCGCCGGCGCGATCGTGTCGCGCTCCTCGGTGCCGAGGTGGCCCGACTCGCCGCTGTGCGGATTGAGGCCCGAGACAAGGATGCGCGGTCGGCGGATACCGAACCTTTTCCTCAGGTCGGCGTGCAGCACGCGCAGCGTCTCGAGCAGCCCTGCGCGCGTGATCGCGCGCGGCACCTCGGCCAGCGGCAAGTGGGTGGTGGCAAGCGCGACCCGCAGGCCCCCGCCCACCAGCATCATCACCGCAAGCGGCGCGCGCGCCTTGGCGGCCAGGTACTCGGTGTGCCCGGTGAAGGCGATGCCGGCGTCGTTGATCACGCCCTTGTGCACGGGCGCCGTCACCATGGCGTCGTACTCCCCGGCGAGGCATCCCGCGATCGCGCGATCCAGGAGCGCGAGCACGTAGGGGCTGTTCGCCGGATCGAGCTTGCCGGCCCGGCGCGGCGCGGCGAGCGGTACGTGCTCGATGCGCGGGCATCCGCGCAACAAGGCGCGATCGCCGATGACCACCAGCCGCGCGCCGCGAAACCTGCGCGCCGCTGCCACGCACAGCTCAGGGCCGATGCCCGCCGGCTCGCCCGACGTGAGCGCGATCGTCGCCACGCTCAGCGCTCTTCGAGCCGCAGCTCGACGTAGGTGCGATCGCGCAGCTGCCGCAGCCAGTCCTGGAAGGCCTCGTCGGCCTTGCGTTCGCGCAAAGCCTGGCGCGCCTGCAGGCGCTGGCGCTCCGCGCTCATGTCGGCGGCGCGCCGCTCCTGCACCTCGATCAGGTGAAAGCCGAAGGGCGAGCGCACCGGCTGGCTGAGCTCGCCGGGCGCGAGCGCGTGCATGGCGCGCTCGAACTCCGGCACCGTGTCGCCGGGATAGACCCAGCCGAGCTCGCCGCCGCGCGCGGCGGTGCCGTCCTCGGAGTTCAGCCGCGCCAGCTCGGCGAAATCGGCGCCGGCGGCGATGCGTTCGCGCAGCCCCAGCAGGCGCCGGCGCGCGTCTTCCTCGGACACGATCTCGTTCGTCTTGACGAGGATGTGGCGCGCGCGCGTCTGCGTGACCGGCGCCGCGGCGCCGGCCCCGCGCCGCCCGAGGAGCTTCACCACGTGAAAGCCCGCCGGGCTGCGCAGCAGCGCGCTCACCGCGCCCGGCTGCATGTCGCCCAGCGCTTCGGCGAACAGCTCCGGCAGCCGTCCCGGCGTGCGCCAGCCGAGCGCCCCGCCCTGCAATGCGTCGCCGGCGTCCGAGTGGCTCGCTGCGAGGCGCGCGAAGTCGGCGCCGCCTTGCGCCTCCTCGCGCACGCGCGCCGCGCGCACGCGCGCCTGCTCCACCTGCTCGGGCCGCGCCTGCTCCGGCACGCGCACCAGGATGTGCGCCACGTCGTACTCGATGGCGCTCGCCAGGCTCGCCTTGTGCTCCAGCAGGTAGGCGTCGATCTCGGCCTCGCTCACCTGCACGCGGTCGTCCACCTCGCGCTCGCGCAGGCGCGCGAGCAGGATCTGCTGGCGCAGCTCCGCGCGGAAACTCTCGAAGTCGACGCCGTCGCGCTCGAGCGCGCGGCGGAACTCGGCCAGCGCCATGCCGTTGTTCTCGGCGACGCGCTGCACCGCGCGATCGAGCTGCAGCGCGTCCACCCGCATGCCGGTGCTCTCCGCGAGCTGCACCTGCGCCTTGTCGAGCACCAGGCGCTCGAGCACCTGGCGCTCGAGCGCCGTGCGCTCGGGCGCCGCGATGCGCTGGCGCCGCAGCTCGGCCTCGGCCCGCGCCGTGCGCTCGGCGAGCTCGGTGAGCGTGATCACGTCCTTGTTGACGACGGCGACGACGCGGTCGACGAGCACGGCGTCGCGCGCCCCGGCGGGCAGCGCCGCGACCAGGAGCAGCAGGCAGGCGGCTAGGCGCGGCATCAGAACGCCTGCTCGAAAGGCAGCGGCGCCTGCACGCCGGGCGGCACCAGCGTCTGGTCGCGCGGGTTGGTCACCGAATAGCCCGGGACGCTGCGGCGGAACAGGTTCACCGTTTCGTTGGAGCCGATCTGGCCGAGGCCGTTGAATTCGAGCTGGAAGAAAATCGCCTTCGAGGTCACGTCGGTGGCCGCCTGCACGCGCTGGAACACCGCGCGGAACACCCAGCAGCCGCCGTTGTACTCGAAACCGCCCAGCGCCTCGAGCAGGCGCCGGTCGGCCAGCGAGTAATTGTAGCGTCCGATCGCATACCAGCCGGCTTGGACCGGCCACTGCGCGGAAAGATCCCACTGGCGCACCAGGTCGCGGTTGAAGCGGTAGCTGTAGTTGATCACCTTGGCGATCTCGGGCGCGTAGCGCAGCTGCAGGCCGTAGCGTTCGGTGCGCGCGTCGCGCGGGTTGTACTGCATCGTGCCGTCGAAGGTCCAGTGGCGCGCGAAGCGCCCGCCCGCCGAAGCGAGCCAGTCCGATTCGCTCGACGTGCGCAGCACCGTCGAGGACGTCAGGCCGACGCGCTCTTCGTCGAAGTAGTAGCGCTGCCCGAGGGTGGCGCGCAGCCGCTCCTCGCCGCGCTCGTTCAGCAGGCGCGAGGTGAGCGCCAGCGTGATCTGGTTGGCGTCGCCGAAGCGGTCGCCGCCGATGAAGCGGTTCTCCGAGAAGAGCTGCGCGTAGTTGAAGTCGGCGAGCGCCGTGTCGAACAGCGGCAGCTGCGACTGGTCGCGGTACGGCGCGTACACGTAGAACAGGCGCGGCTCGAGGGTCTGCGTCAGCCGCTCGCCGAACCAGCGCGACTGGCGCTCGAACAGCAGGCCGCTGTCCAGGCTGAACCAGGGGATGCTGACCGTCTGGCGCTCGGGCTGGCCCGCCGTTGTGCGAATCAGCTCATAGCGCGCGTGGCGCGCGCCCAGCCTGGGCGTGAAGAAGTACCCCGGCGCAGTGAGCGGCGCGGCGAGCACCGGATTGACGGTGCTTCTTTCGCCCTCGACCAGCGTGGGATGCGTGAAGCGCGCGTACTCCAGCGGCAGCGCGGCGTCGAACGCGCCGGCCATGTCGTTGCGCGTGACCGACAGGTTGATCTGCGGCACGCGGTGATAGGGCGGAACGATCGGCGCGAGCGGGTCCTGCAGCGTCTGAAAGCGCTGCACCCGGGACTGCAGCGTGAGGCCGGTGCCGCCGAAATCGCGCACGTACTGCAGGTAGCCGTCGCGCTGCAGGTTGCCGGTCGACACCTGGCGCACGTTGCTGTACAGGTCGACGAAATAGCGGTCGTCGGAGACATGGTTCATGTCCACCTTGGCGGTGAGCGCCGGGGTGAAGCGCTGCTCGTGCTGCACGGAGTAGCCGGTGCGCGAAACGCCGAGCAGCTTGTCCTCCGGCAGGTACTCCAGGCGCGCTTCGCCGTAGTAGCTCGCGCCGAGGTAGCGGTACTGCGTCTTCAGCTGCTCGCCGCGCTTGGACATGAAGGTGGGCGTGAGGGTGGCGTCCTGCTCGGGCGCGATGTTCCAGTAGTACGGCACGGTGAGCTCGCCGCCGCGCAGCGTGGTCTGCGAATAGTGCGGGGCGAGCAGGCCGCTGCGGCGCCGGTTCTCCAGCGGAAAGCTGAAATAGGGCGTGCCGAGGATGGTGGTATCGAGAAAGCGCAGGCGCGCGCCGCGCGCCACGCCCTCGTCTTCGGCGTAGTCGAGCTCGAGCTCCCGCGACTCGAGCCGCCAGTCGTCGTTGCCCGGCTCGCAGGTCGTGAAATGCGCGCCGCTCAGGCGAAACCGGTCGCGCGCCAGGAACTCGATGCGCTCGGCGCCGCCGCGCGCGACTTGCTGGCGCCGCATGATGAACGTGGGCGCGTCGAGCACGCCCGTGTGCGTCGTCGTATCGTAGCTGAGGCGCGGCCCGAAGAAGCGGTCTGCGCCCTGCACGATGCGCACGCCGCCCTCGGCGTCGAGGCGGCCGAACTCGCGGTTGAACTTCAGATACTCGGCGTAGACGGCGAAATCGCCCTGCCGGAATTCCACGCCGCCGCGCGCCGTCACTTCCAGGCCCGAGATGCCCTCGATGGATTGCGCGTCGATGGTCGTCGGCTCCTGCGGCGCGGGCATCTGCGGCGCGGGCTGCTGCGCCGCTGCGGCGAACGCAGCGATCAGCGACGCGCAGCCGGCAACCTGGGTGGCCAGCTTACGCGCTGGAGTACGCTGCATGAACGGGGAGTGGGTCCGACCTTTGCGTGTAAAATCGCACAATTCCGCGCCAGGCGCAACGCAACTCGTGGATCAAAGGCTCACTGCGCTCAGGCGCTGGCTCGCCGGGCCGCTCGGCGCCCCGGACTTCACCCTCGCGCCGGCGTCGGCCGATGCCAGCTTCCGCCGATATTTTCGCGTCACCTGCGCCGACGCGCGCAGCTTCATCGCCATGGACGCGCCGCCCGAGCACGAGGACTGCGCCGCGTTCGTGCACGTCGCGCAGCTGCTGCGCGCCGCGGGCGTGAACGCGCCTGAAGTGCACGCGCAGGATCTGGCGCAGGGCTTCCTGCTGCTCACCGACCTGGGCGCCGTCACCTACCTCGATGCGCTGAACGCGGAAAACGCCGACGCGCTGATGCGCGACGCCATAGCCGCGCTCCTCAAGTGGCAGCTCGCCACGCGCCCCGCGATGCTGCCGGCCTACGACGAGGCGCTGCTGCGCCGGGAGCTGGCCCTGTTTCCCGAGTGGTACGTAGGCCGCCACCTGGGCCGCGAGCTGAGCGCGGCGCAGCGCACGTCATGGGAGGCGCTGTGCGCGGCGCTGGTGGCAAGCGCGCTGGCGCAGCCGCAGGTGTACGTGCATCGCGACTACATGCCGAGGAACCTCATGCGCTGCGAGCCCAACCCCGGCGTGCTCGAC
>JAOUGZ010000336.1 GCA_029865405.1 Betaproteobacteria bacterium | reverse complement strand
CGAGCGCAAGGCGACCCTGGTCGCCGGCAAGTCGCGCGCGGACGTCGTGTCCGAAGTGGCGCAGGCGCGCCGCTCGGGCAACTTCATCCTCAACGCCGAGCTCGGCACCAAGGCGAGCCAGCTGTAAGCAAAAGCAGTCTCCTCCCCACGGCGGCGTCGCGGCCCTCCCCCGCGGCGGCGCCGGTTTTTCTTCGTCGAGTACACTCTCGACGCTCGATGGCCAAGCCCGCCCAACCCACCAGTCTCGGCCTGCGCGGCATCGCCCTGCTCGAGGGTCTTTCGCCGGCGCGCCTGGAAGCGCTCGCGCGCGAATGCGCCTGGCGCAATTTCGCGGCCGAGCAAAGCATCATTTCGCGCGCCGCGCCGGACCGGGACCTGTACTTCATCGTCTCCGGGCGTGTGCGCGTGACCACCTACTCTGCAGCAGGCCGCCAAGTGACGTTCCGCGACTTCGGCCCCGGCGAGCACTTCGGCGAGGTGGCGGCGATCGACGGCCTGGCGCGCTCGGCCGACGTCGTGGGACTGCAGGGCGGGCTGCTGGCCTCGCTGCCCCCCGCCGCCCTCAGCCGCCTGCTGCGCGACGAGCCGGTGCTGGCCGAGCGGCTGCTGCGCGATTTCGCCAAGCTGGTGCGACGCCTGTCGGCGCGCGTCATCGATCTGAGCACCCTCGGCGTGCACCAGCGGCTGCACGCGGAACTGCTGCGCCTCGCGCGCGAGGCGGGCATCACGGGCAACCGCGCGCGGATCGAGCCCGCGCCCAAGCACGCGGACCTCGCGAGCCAGGTAAGCACCTATCGCGAGCAGATCACGCGCGAGCTCTCGTCGCTCGCCAAGGCTGGCGTGCTCGGCAAAGACGGCCGGGCGCTCGTGGTGCTTGACGTTGCGCGCCTGCAGAAGATGGTCGATGAGGTGAAATCCGGTGCGTAAACGCACTTCCCGGGGGAGCGGGGTTCTCTAGAGTGGAGTCACTGCTGCGGCGTTGTCGCAGCACCCACTCAACCCACTTGAAAGGAACCTCACCATGAAACGCCAACTCCTCGCCGTCGCCCTGGGCACCGTGTTCGCCCTGCCCGTCCTCGCCAACAACGAAATCGACGCGGGCTACACCCCGCCGGCGCAGATGTCCGCGCAGCATGCGGAAGTGTTCGTCAACGCCGAGCAGGGCTACGAGCGCAAGGCGACCCTGGTCGCCGGCAAGTCGCGCGCGGACGTCGTGTCCGAAGTGGCGCAGGCGCGCCGCTCGGGCAACTTCATCCTCAACGCCGAGCTCGGCACCAAGGCGAGCCAGCTGTAATTACTGCCTTGCCCCATCAGCAGCGCCGCGGCTTGCCGCGGCGCTGTTTTCTTATCCAATGGCCACAAGCTCGAGCGGCGCGTCGAGGCCCGCCACGCGCCGCGCGCCCGGCAGCTCGCTGGAGCGCACGCCGGCGTAGCCTTGGGCACGCGCTTTTTCGAGCGCGGCGCGCGTGGTAAGAGCGCGCACACCGGCTTCCTTGGTGTGCACCTGGAGCTTGGCCGCGTGATTCACGGGCTCGCCGAGCACCGCATATTCGAGCTTGCCTTCATCGCCGACGGTGCCGCAGATCACGGTGCCAACGTCCACGCCGATGCCCACTTCGGGCGCGCAATCGGCGCGCGCGCAGCTCTCGGCGACCCAGAGCCCGACACGATCGACCAGGGCCTCAGCGCAGCGCAGGGCGTCGGCGGCATAGGTCTGCGTGGGACGCACGGCGCCGAAGGTCACCATGATGCCGTCGCCGAGGTAGGTGATGACGGCGCCGTGGTGGCGCTGGATGATCGGCACCGTCAGGTGCTGGAACTCTCCCACCAGCGCGATCAGCTCTCTTGGCGTCCGCGTTTCCGATAACCGCGTGAAGCCACGCAAGTCGATGAACATCGCGGCGGCCTCGCGCGCCTCGCCCTGCCCGGGCTTCATCAGCTCGTCGGCCGAGATCAGCTGCTCGGCCACCTCGGGCGGAAAGTAACGCACCATCTGCGCCGCCGCGGCCTGCACGGCTGCGGCCTGCTCGAGGAGCTGGCGGCTGCGCAGCACCGCGAGCGCGAGCAGCCCGGAGACGAGCAGCAGCGACAGGATCTTGTCGACTTCGCCGCCGATCAGGATCTTCGCCGCCGTCATGTACTCGACGTAGTTTCGCGTGACGAGCTCCATGCCGCCGGGCGCCCCGAGCGCGTAGAGCAGCAGCGCGAGCCAGCCCAGCGCCGCGCATGCGCCCGCGAGCAGCACGGTGGCGGGCGAGAACGAGAGCGTGCGCAGCGCGATGAAGATGAAGAAGTAGGCGAAGGTCGGCGCCTTGAGGTAGAACGCGGCCGGCTGCCCGTACTCGATGTGAAAGCCCCAGATCGTGACGGTCAGTAGCGCCATGTCGACGACCACCGAGAAGGCGCGCAGCCCGGGCGGACGCCGTCCGGTGTATTCCAGCCGCAGCCGCAAGGCGGTGAACGCGGCGTAGATGCCGATGGCCCAGGGCGCCGGGCGGAAGATGACGTCGGCGGGAGAAGTGCTCGGCGCGACGAAGTACAGCGTCGCCAGGATGGCGATGATCACTGCCTGCACCCAGCCGGTGAGGATCTCGCTTCGTTCGCGCTGCGTTTGGATGGCGCGCAGCACGCGCGCAGGCAGGCGCGGCGCAGAGGGGGTCGCCTGCCCCGGGTCGGCCTGTGCCATGCCCGTTGCGTCCATGGGGATGTTTGTGGGTCGCGCTGCAGTGTCCATCCTTACGCGCCGCACGGCTAATTCTTCAGCCGATACCCCGTCCTGAATATCCACCACACCACGGCGAGGCACAGGACCAGGAAACCGAGCGTGGCGCCGAGGCTCACCCCCACCGCCACGTCGGCGGTGCCATAGAAGGACCAGCGAAAACCGCTGATGAGATACACCACCGGGTTGAACAGGCTGAAGGTACGCCAGGCACCGGGCAGCATGTCGATGGAGTAGAACGCGCCGCCGAGGAACGTGAGCGGCGTGATGACGAGCATCGGCACGAACTGCAGCTGCTCGAAGCCGTTCGCCCAGACGCCGAGGATGAAGCCGAACAGGCAGAACGTGGCCGCCGTCAGCACCATGAACGCCACCATCCACCCGGGGTGCAGGATCTTCAGGGGCACGAACAGCGTCGCCGTGGCGAGGATGACGAAGCCGAGGATCATGGACTTGGTCGTCGCCGCGCCGACGTAGCCGAGCACCATCTCGAACGGCGACACCGGGGCCGAGAGCACCTCGTAGATGGTGCCGGTGAAGCGCGGCAGGTAGATGCCGAACGAGGCGTTGTTCAGGCTTTCGGTGAAGATCGACAGCATGATCAGCCCCGGCACGATGAACGCGCCGTAGTTGACCCCGTCCAGCTCGCCCATCCGCGAGCCGATGGCGGCGCCGAAGACGATGAAGTAGAGCGAGGTGGTGATCACCGGCGCCACCAGGCTCTGCCAGAAGGTGCGGTTGAAGCGCGACATCTCGAACAGGTAGATGGCGAGGGCGCCGCGGACGTTGAAGGCGCTCATGCGCGCTCGCTCACCAGGCTGACAAAAATTTCCTCGAGCGAGCTCTGCTCGGTGTTCAGGTCCTTGAAGCCGATGCCGAGCTCCGCGAGACGCCGCAGCAGCCCCGGGATGCCGGTGCGCTCGTCGTGCGCATCGAACGTGTACTCGAGGTCGCTGCCGCCGTTTTTCAGAACGAGCCCCCATTCGGCGAGCGCGGCAGGAATCGCGCTCATCGGCTCCTGCAGGTGCAGCGTGAGCTGCTTCTTGCCCAGCTTCTTCATGAGCGCGGCCTTTTCTTCCACGACGATCAGCTCGCCCTTGCTGATCACGCCGATGCGGTCGGCCATTTCTTCGGCTTCCTCGATGTAGTGCGTGGTGAGAATGATGGTGACGCCGCTACTGCGCAGCTGGCGCACCAGCGCCCACATGTCGCGGCGCAGCTCCACGTCCACGCCGGCGGTCGGCTCGTCGAGGAACAGGATCTCGGGCTCGTGCGCGAGCGCCTTGGCAATGAGCACGCGGCGCTTCATGCCGCCCGAGAGCGTCATGATGCGGTCGTCGCGCTTGTCCCAGAGCGAAAGGTCGCGCAACACCTTCTCCAGGTGCTGCGGGTTCGGCGCTTTTCCGAACAGGCCGCGGCTGAAGCGCACCGTGTTCCAGACGGTGACGAACATGTCGGTGTGCAGCTCCTGCGGCACGAGGCCGATGAGCGAACGGGTCTGCCGGTATTCCCTGAGGATGTCGTGGCCCTTGACCAGGGCGGT
>JAOUGZ010000337.1 GCA_029865405.1 Betaproteobacteria bacterium | reverse complement strand
CAGGCGGTCGGCGAGGTTCCGCACCAGCGCGCGCGTGAGCTGCAGCTGCGCGCCCCCGCTCATCTTCGCCAGCGCCGCCGGGTCGAACTCGGCGAGCAGCAGCCGGGTCATCGATTCCACCGTGGCATGGCGCGGCAGCTCGCCGCCCCAGATGTAGGCCATCTCGCCGAAGCACTCGCTGTGGCTCACCACGTTGAGCAGGCGCCCCGCCTTGGTCACCTTGACCTCGCCCTCCGCGAGAAAGAAGAAGCTCCTGCCCTTGTCGTTCTCGCGCACGATGATCCTGCCCTTGTCGACGCGCGCCCACCGGCCGGCGCCCGCCAGCTCCCACAGGTCGGCGTCGTCGAGGTTGGACAGCATGTCCACGCGCTTGAGCGCGACGTACTTCTCGGTGTCGGGAATGGCGCTCGGCGGCACGGTCAGGCGCACCACCTTGGAGAGCTCGAGCGCGAACTCGGCCCAGGTCGGATAGCGCGCCTCGGGCTTCTTCCTCAGCGCGCGCAGGATCACCGCGTCGAGCTCCCGCGGCAGGTCCTTGCGCACCTCGCTGGGCGGCAGCGGATCGAGCTCGAGGATCTTCTTCAGCAGCGCATCCAGATTCTCCGCGCGCAGCGGGTGCTGCCCGGTGAGCATTTCGTAGAGCACGACGCCAAGCGCGTACATGTCGCTGTGGTGCGTGAGCTCGCGGCCGGCGATCTGCTCGGGCGAGAGGTAGTAGGGCGAGCCCATCTCGGCGCTCTGCACCGCCTGGGTCTTTCTCAGGAAAGCGGCGCCGAAATCGGCGATCTTGACGTTGGTGCCGCCGGCGCGCATCAGGTTCGCGGGCTTGATGTCGCGGTGCACGATGCCTTCGCGAAAGGCATAGTCGAGCGCGCCGCAGCACTTGAAGCCGATCTGCAGCACGTCGGCCACCGGCAGGAGCTTGCCCGGCCGGGTATGCGCGGACAGGTCGCCCCCCGTGACCAGCTCCATGGCGATGTAGCCCGAGTCCTCGCCCACCACCGCATCCAGGATCGAGACGATATGCGGGTGCTTGAGCTTGCCGGCGAGCGAGGCCTCGTTCAGGAACTGCGAGCGGTACACGGTGCCGAACTCGGGATCGCGGAACACTTCGGGCTCGATGGTCTTCAGCGCCACCTCGCCGCCGGAGAAGGTGTCGCGCGCCAGGTACACGGTGCCGGTGGCCCCCTTGCCGAGCATCTTGTGCACGTCGTACTTGCCGACCTGAAGACTCAGGCCGAGATCGATGGCTTCCGGCACCGCCCAGAGACCTCCCGTTTGCGCCCTGCCCGCGATGTTACTGCATGCTGCGCTTGCCGAGCGCGCGCCCAGGGCCGAAAATCGGCTTCTCCAACTGTCCGACAGCGACGCGCGCATGGCCCACAAGGAAGTTCCGGTCGAGTTTCTCGAGTTCGGCATGTTCGTGGCCAAGCTCGATCGCCCGTGGACCGAGACCCCGTTCGTGTACCAGGGCTTCGTGCTGAAGACCGAGCAGCAGCTCAATGCGCTGAAGAAATACTGCAAGACGGTGTTCGTCGACCCGGAGAAGAAAGAGGTGGTGGTGGCGGCCAGGCTCCTCACGCTGCCGCCGGCCTCCGCGCGCCAGTCGATCGTCGAGCAGTCCAAGGAGAAGGTGCGCGGCACGGTGATCTACAAGGAGCTCGCCACCGTCGAGGACGAGCTGCCGCGCGCGCGCACCGTGTTCTCGCAGACCAACGCCATCGTGCACAGCATGTCGCGCGCGGTGATCACCGGCAACGCGCTCGACGGCGATCGCGCCAAGCAGGCGGTGAACGAGATCACCGACTCGGTGGTGCGCAACCCGGACGCCATGATGCTGCTCGTCACCATGCGCGACAAGGCGGAGGAGACGCTCAACCGCGCGACGCAGGTTTCGGTGTACATGACGGTGTTCGGCCGCTTCCTGCAGCTCGAGCGCGAGCGCCTGGAAGTGCTCGGCCTCATCGGCCTGCTGCAGGACGTCGGCATGCTCAAGCTCCCGGCGGGCATCCCCGGGCGGCGCAGCGACCTCGCGCTCGCGGAGGACGAGCTGTTCAAGACGCACGTCACCCACAGCGTCGAGATCCTCTCGCAGACCGCGGGTCTGCCGGCCGAGCTGCCAAGCCTCGCCTCGCTGCACCATGAGCGCTACGACGGCAGCGGCTATCCGCGCGGTCTGAAGGGCAGCGCCATCTCGCAGACCGGCGCCATCGCCGGCATCGTCGACACCTTCGACATGCTCACCGCGCCCGCGCCCTACGGCATGCAGATGCCGCCCTCCAACGCGCTGAACGTGCTGTTCCAGAACCGCGGCACCCAGTTCCACGCCGCGCTCGTCGAGCAGTTCATCCAGTGCGTCGGCGCCTTCCCGGTGGGCAGCGTGGTGGAGCTGAACAGCGGCGAGGTCGGCGTGGTCATCACGCAGAACCTGGTGAAGCGCCTGCAGCCGCGCGTCATGGTGGTGCAGGACGCCAGCGGCAACCCGATCCATCCGCACAAGGTGCTCGACCTGGTGAACGAGCCGATGGTCACGCCCGACGAGCCCTACCGCATCCGGCGCACGCTCGACCAGACCACGGTCAGGATCGACTCGCGAGAGCTGTTCTTGTGAGCGCGGCGCTGGACAGCGCCGCCATAGAGCACCTCCTCGGGCAGTTCGGCCTCGGCGCCGACACGGTCGCCGCGCTCGAGGCGCTCGGTGCGGCGCTGAACCAGCAATCCCCCGAGGCGCTGCAGGCGGCGCGCGGCGAGGGCACGCTCGCCAGCGCGACCTCGCCCTTCTTCATGCCGCTCCTGCCCGCCGCCATGTCGGAGCCGCAGCGCGCCCTGGTCGGCGCGATTTCACGCGGCGTTCTCGGCGGCGCATCGCTGCCGCGCCTGCTGCTGGCCTGGGCGCAAACGCTCAACCCCGAAGAGCCGAGCGAGCGCGTGCTGCGCGACTGCCGCCCGTTGCAGGAGGTGTTGCGCTCGGGCGCGCTGCGCGTATACGCGGGGGACGCCGCGCGCTGCGATGCGGCGCTCGCGGCCGTCGAGCGCCTGGGCGCCGTGCAGCAGGCGCTCATCGCCGAGGCCGCGGCGCGCGGCGGCAAGGAACCCGCCCGCGCCGCCACGACCGGCCTTGCGGACTTCATGGCGCAGGTGGATGCCTGCGTCGCCGCGCGCCTGGCCGACGGGCGGCAGATGGCGCTGCTGTTCGTCGACTGCGGCGTGATCGGGCGCGTCGACGGCGTGTGGGGCTACGTCGTGGGCGACGGCGTGCGCGAACGCCTGGGATCGCGGCTGCGCACCGAGGTACTGCGCCCGCAGGACCTGCTCGGGCACCCGGGACGAGACCAGTTCATCTGCGTGCTCGCCGACCTGCACAGCGCCGGCGTGGCGACCCTCGCCACGGAGAAGCTGCTGCGCGCGCTCGACCAGCCCCTGTGGGTGGACGTGGAGGAAGTGTATGCGCGCCCGGCGGTGGGCATCGCGGTGTACCCCGAACACGGGACGAGCGGCGTCGAGCTGCTGCAGCGCGCGCGCGTCTCGGCCGGGGCTGCGCGCGAGCGCCCGGAGCGCTTCGCGCTCTACAGCGCCGACCAGGAACGCTCGGAGGTCGAGCTGCTCCTCTACGAGAACCGGCTGCGAGCGGCGATCGCGCAGGACGCGCTCGACATCGTGTTCCAGGCGCAGCGCGACCTGCGCACCGGTCTGATCGTCGGCGCGGAATGCCAGCTGCGCTGGCGCGACGCGAGCCTCGGCGCGGTGCCGATGGACAAGGCCATCGCCGCCGCGCAGTCCGCGGGCCTGGTGAACGAAGTGACGCTGTGGCTGGTGAACGGCGCGCTGCGCAGCTGCCGCCAGTTCCGCGACAGCGCGGGCCTCGACCTGCGCGTCAGCGTCACGCTCTCGGCGAAAAGCCTGCGCCAGGCGGACCTGCCCGACTTCGTGCTGAGCGCGCTCAAGACCTGGAACCTGCGCCCGAGCCGGCTCTCGCTCGAGATCACCGACACCGCGGTGCTGGCGGCGAGCCTGGAGTCGGTGGAGACGCTGCAGCGACTGCGCGAGGCGGGCGTGCGCCTCTCGCTCGACGACCCCGGCGCCGGCTACGCCTCGCTCGCGTGGCTCTCGACGCTGCCCTTCCACGAGATGCGCGTCGATCTCGCCAGCGTCGGCAGCATCGTCGAGTCGCCGGAGCACCTGGCGCTGGTGCGGGCGATGGTCGAGTTCGCCCACCGGCTGAAGATGGACGTGCTGGTGGCGGGCGTGGACGACGCGGAGAGCGC
>JAOUGZ010000335.1 GCA_029865405.1 Betaproteobacteria bacterium | reverse complement strand
GAGGTCTGCGGGTTGGCGGTGGTCGAATCGTCAAGCACCGCCGGCAGCTCGCCGCCGAAGGCAGCCACCGAGCTGGTGTAGACGAGGCGCGGCGGCTTGGCGCACTTTCGCATCTGCGCGAGCAGCCGCTCGGTGCCCTTCAGGTTCACGCGCATGCCGAGGTCGAAATCGGCCTCCGCCGCGCCGCTCACCACCGCGGCGAGATGGAACACGGCGTCGGTGTCGGGCGGGCATACCGAGGCGATCGTCTTCGCGTCGGACACGTCGCCGACCACGGCCTTCAGCCGCGGCTCGGTCGCCGCCGCGCTCGGAAAAGCGCCGTCGAGCAGCGTGAGAGAGGTGAGCGGCTTGCCGCCGAGCGTGCCGCGCGCGAGCAACGCCTGCGCGAGCCTGAAGCCGAGGAAACCGCCGCCGCCGGTGACGAGTATCTTCATGCGTCGATTCTAGCGAAGAACGCGCGCACCTCGGCCAGTTCGCGCGTCGGCTTCATCGGCGGCAGGCTGGCGCGCACCAGGCGGCCGTAGGGACGCGAGTACAGGCGCGGGTCGCACAGCATGAGCACGCCGCGGTCGGTTTCGTCGCGGATCAGGCGCCCCGCGCCCTGCTTGAGCTGCAGGATCGCCTGCGGCAGCTGGAATTCGGTGAACGGGTTGCCGCCGGCGGCGCGCAGGGCGTCGATCCTCGCGGCCAGCACCGGGTCATCGGGCGGCGCGAAGGGCAGCTTGTCGATGATCACCACGGAGAGCGCCTCGCCGCGCACGTCCACGCCTTCGCGGAACGACGCGCTGCCCAGCAGGACGGCGTTGCCCAGGCGCCGGAAGCGCGCCAGCAGCTCGCTCCTCGAGCCCGTGCCCTGGACGAGCAGCGGGTAGGACAGCTTCTCGCGCAGCAGCTCGTGCGCGCGACGCAGCGCGCGCAGCGTCGTGAACAGCAGGAACGCGCGCCCCCGGCTCGCCTCGATCACCGGCAGCGCCGCAGTCACCACGGCCTCGGTGAAGCCGGGATCGTTCGGGTCCTCGGGCATGCCGCGCGGCACGTAGAACAGCGCCTGGCTGGCGAAATCGTACGGGCTCGGCCAGCTGCGCGCGGCGGCCTCCTCCAGCCCCATCTCGCGCTGGTAGTGCGCGAACTTCCCGCCCACGGCGAGCGTCGCCGAGGTGAAGATCCACGCCCGCGGCGCCTCCTCGAGCTGGCGACGAAACAGCTTCGCGCAGGACAGCGGCGTGAGGTGCAGCTGCAGTGCGTGGGAAAAGACCTCCACCCAGCGCACCCATTCGGCGTCCTCGCCGCCGGCGAGGCGCGCGAGCAGCTCGCGCGCTTCGAGCGTGCGGCGCGCGCACGATTTCAGGCCTTCGCTCCTCTCGGCCTGCGCCTCGAGCGGCGCCGAGAGCGCGCCGAGCGCCTCGGTGAGCGCCGCGATGGCCGCGCCGAACGCCGGCCGCGCGGCCGCCTGCGACCACGTCATGCGCGCGGGCTCGCCGGCGAAGGCGAGGCGCAGGTCGCGCGCCGTCTTTTCCAGGCGCTCGGCCAGGCGCTCGATCTGCGGCGCCGCGCCCCCCGCGGCCGCGAGCTCGAGCCGCGCGTCGCGCGCCAGGTCGGCGAGCCGGCTGCTCGACAGGATCTCGCCGAAGAACAGGCGCGCCGTGTCCGGCAACTGGTGCGCTTCGTCCAGGATGATCGTGTTGCAGGCCGGCAGGAGCTCGGCGACCCCCTCGTCGCGCAGCACCACGTCGGCGAAGAACAGGTGGTGGTTCACGACGACGACGTCGGCGGCGAGCGCCGCGCGGCGCGCCTTCATCACGAAGCAGTCCTGGAAGCGCGGGCATTCCTGGCCCAGGCAGTTCTCGCGCGTCGAGGTGGCGTGCTGCCATACCGGCGCGTCCTCGGCGACATCGGGCAGCTCGGCACGGTCGCCGCTCGCGCTCGCCGCGGCGAAGCGCTCGATGCGCCGCAGCTGCGTCGCCTCCTCGCGGCTGCCGAGGCGCGCTTCCTGCGCGGCGCGCTCCAGCCGGTGCAGGCACACGTAGTTGGCGCGGCCCTTGAGCAGCGCGGTGACTGCGCCGGAGGCGAGGGCCTTGCGCACCGCGGGCAGGTCGCGGTCGTGCAACTGGTCCTGCAGGGTCTTCGTGCCCGTCGACACGATCACCTTGCCGCCGGCCAGCAGCGCCGGCACGAGGTAGGCGAGCGTCTTGCCGGTGCCGGTGCCGGCCTCGGCGACGAGCGGCGCGTCGCGCTCGATGGCCCCGAGGATGGCGCGGGCGAGCTCGAGCTGCTGCGGCCGCACGCGGTAGCCCGGGATGTGCGCGGCGAGCGGCCCGCCCTCGGCGAACAGGCGTTCCAGGGCCAGCGCGGCCGCCGTGCTCAGGGCCGGACCTCGTCCACCTTCACCCAGATGCGCCGGCTCGACGAGGCCTCGTCGACGCCGGCGAGCTCCACCCATTCGCCCAGGCGCGCGCGGGTCGTGCTCGAGGCGCGCTGCACCTGCACGCGGCCGTCCCCGCCCGCGACTTCGCGCTGCGGCGCGATCTCGAGCAGCACCATGCCGCCGGCGAGGCGCGGAATGACCTCGAAGCCGGTGGCGATGTCCTGGATCACGACGCCGTCGCGCAACTGCAGCGCGCGGCTGGCGCCGGTGGCGATGCGCGCGCGCCGGCCCTCCAGCACCTGGATGCGCTGATCGACGCGCTCGCTGCCGGCGCCGCGCGTCTCGGCGGCGCGCGCTTCCACGCGGCTGCCGCGATCGGTGATGCGGGCCTCGACGCCCACCTCCGTGCGGCGCTCGTCGGCAATCCCCGCGAAGCGCACCGCGATCACCAGCCGCCGTGCCGGCGCGTCGAGCGTTTCGAGGGCGCGACGCAGCTCGGCGAGGTTGCCGGGGCTCGTGCGCACGATGAGCTGGCTGCGCTGCCCGGTGAGCACCGCCCCGGGCTCGAGCAGCGGGCGCAGCGCCGGCAGCACCTGCTCGGCCGTGGTGTGGCGCAGGTCGATCACCTCGAGGCGCGCCTGCGCCCAGGCCGTGGCGCAGGCCAGGAGCAGCAAAATGTAAGTGGTTGCTTTCATATCCGGGTTGGACTAGATTACTTTAGGTATGCTCCGCAAGCACATGTATTTATTGTCTTTGGTTGTTCCCATGGGGTGCGCCAACCTGCCCCCGCAACTGCCGCCGGCCGATACCGGGCCGATGAGCGAGCAGCGCGCCGAGGCGCTCCTGCAGACGCTTCTCGCCCTCGGCGTGGACTACCGCTACGGCGGCGGCTCGCACAACTCGGGCTTCGACTGCAGCGGCCTGGTGGCGCACGTGTTTCGCGAAGCCTACGGCATCGAGCTGCCGCACAACGCCCGCGCGCAGAGCGAGCTCGGGGTGCGGGTGAGTCTATCGGAACTGCGCGCCGGGGATCTCGTGTTCTACAACACGCTCAACCGCCCCTTCTCGCACGTCGGCATCTACCTCGGCGACGGACGCTTCGTGCACGCGCCCAAGACCGGCGCCCAGGTGCGCGTCGAGCCGATCCGCGGCACGTACTGGATGCGGCGCTTCGACGGCGCGCGGCGCATCCGGCCAATTCAGCTGTAGATATCAATAATTGTTCTCATTTGTATTGACTCTCGCGATGAGAGTTACTATCATTTGTGCATGTATTTCCATTCAGAGGCTCAAATGTCTGTTCTTAAAGCGTTAATTCCAGCCGTAGCCCTGGCCCTGTCGATTTCGGCCCAGGCCGAAGAGAAGGTGCTGAACCTCTATTCGTCGCGGCACTATCAAAGCGACGAGGCGCTGTACGAGGGCTTTACGAAGCGGACCGGCATCCGCGTCAACCGCATCGAAGCCGGCGAGGACGCGCTCATCGAGCGCATCCGCAATGAAGCCGCGCGCAGCCCCGCCGACGTGCTCGTCACGGTGGACGCCGGGCGCCTGTGGCGCGCCGAGCAGCTGGGCCTGTTCCAGCCGGTGCGCTCGGCGCTGCTCGAGAGCCGCATTCCGGCGAGCTTTCGCGAGCCGGCGGGCCACTGGTTCGGCTTTTCCATGCGCGCGCGCGTCATCGCCTACAACAAGGCACGCGTGCAGCCGGCCGAGGTGGCGACCTACGCCGCGCTCGCGGTGCCGAAATGGAAAGGGCGCGTCTGCGTGCGCTCCTCGAGCAACATCTACAACCTGTCGCTGATGGGCGCGCTCATCGAGCACATGGGCGCGGCGCAGGCGGAGGCCTGGGCTCGCGCGGTGCGCGCCAACCTGGCGCGCGACCCCAGGGGCGGCGACACCGACCA
>JAOUGZ010000334.1 GCA_029865405.1 Betaproteobacteria bacterium | reverse complement strand
TCGCGGGCCTGGCGCCGATCATGTGGTCCGAGGGCACCGGCGCCGAGGTCATGCAACGCATCGCCGCGCCCATGATCGGGGGAATGATTACTGCGCCGCTGCTGTCCATGTTCGTGATACCCGCGGCCTACTACCTGATGCGGAGGAAAGCGGCATGAAGCGGAGGCAGTTTCTGGCAGTAGCGGCGGGGCTTGCCCTGGCGAAAAGCGCAGCAGGCAAGCCCGACGATCAAGGCGTGTCCCTCGTCCTCGGCGGCGGCGGCTGCCGCGGCTACGGGCACCTGGGCGTGCTGCGGGTGCTCGAACGCGAACGGCTGCGACCGGACCTCGTCGTAGGTGCCAGTTCGGGCGCGCTGGTCGGCGCACTCTTCGCGGCAGGCATGCCCGTGGACGAGATCGAGCGCTACGGCGGGAGCATGAGCCTGAATCTGCTGCGCAACTGGGTGTTCCCCAAGCTCGGTATATTCGGCGGCGAGCGCATCCGGCGCTTTGTCGTCGAGCGCGTTGGCGAGAAACGGATCGAGGCGCTGCCCATGCGGTTTGCCGCGGTGGCGACGGATCTCAAGTCCGGCGAGATGGTGGTGCTCGATAGCGGCGACCTGGGGCGTGCGGTTCAAGCATCGTCCAGCGTTCCGGGGCTGCTGGAGCCGGTGCGCATCGGCAAACGCCTGCTGGTCGACGGCAACATCGCCTCTGCGGTTCCAGTACGTGCAGCGCGGCGCCTCGGCGCGAAACGGGTGGTTGCGGTCGATGTGACTTTCCCGCCCGAGCAGGCGGACCTGTCCGATCCATTCGATGCGCTCTACCAGGGTTTTTCGATCCTCACGCGCAAGCTGGCGCTGGAGGAGCGCGCGACGGCCGACGTGATGATCGAGCCGCCGATTCCCGAGCACAACGACATGTCGCCCGCGACGCTCAAGGCGATGGTCGATGCGGGCGAGCGCGGGGCATTGGCGGCGTTGCCGAGGCTGCGCGCGCTGTTCGCGGCGCGCTGAGCCCCTCAATTTAGCGGCAGCAGCCGTCCTCCACCTGCTTGGGCGGGCAGGCGATGCTGCCGTAGCTGCAGAACACGCAGCAGTCACCCTGCCTGGGTTTCACACGCAGCCCGCAGGCCGGGCAGGACCAGAAGAACAGGCAGGCGTCGGTCGGCATTTGTTCGGGCGAACGCGCGCAGCAACCCGGGCAGGTCAGCGTGCTTTCGAGAACCGCCGCGCTCACGGCGCCCGCGCCGTGGCGGGGTAGCCCGAGTCGCTGACCGCCTGCGCGAGGCGCGCGGGCGAGGTCTTGTCGGGATCGAAGACGACTTGCGCGGTCTTGGAGGCGAGATCTGCCTTCGCCTCGTGTACGCCGGATTGCTTGCGCAGTACGCCAGACACCGCGATCGGGCAGAGCGAGCAATTCATGCTCGGAACATCCAGCTTCACGCGTGCGGGCTCGCCGGCAATCGCCGTACCCGCCAGCGCGAGCGCGCTAGCCAATGAGATACGGAACATAGAACGGGGCGAGCAGCACCGCCTTGGCGGTGACGAGCGTGGTCCAGAACGCGATGCGCTGGTGGCGGCGCGTGGCGGGCGTGCAGGCCGACTCCGGGGCGCAGGACGCGGGACGAAGGTACAGCCGGTAGAACGCGTAGCCGAACGCCGCCGCCGCGAGGCCGATGAACAGCCACTGGAACTGCTCCAGCGCGCGCAGCTGTGCGACCCAGGCGCCGCCGAACCCCATCGACACCAGCACCAGCGGCAGGACGCAGCAGGTGGAGGCGCCGAGCGCGGAGGCGGCGCCGGCGGCAATCGAGGCCGTTTCAGGGGCCGGCTTTTGCATGGCTGAATTCTAAACTCCGTACCTGAGTACGGTGTCAAAGTGCACTGGAGGACCTATGCCCGCAATGACCATCGGCAGGCTGGCGCAGCGCGCCGGCGTCAACGTCGAAACCATCCGCTATTACCAGCGACTGAACTTGCTCGAGGAGCCCGCAAAGCCCCCGGGAGGCGTGCGCCGATACGCCGAGGACGCGATCGCGCGGATCCAGTTCATCAAACGAGCCCAGGACCTGGGCTTCTCGCTTGCCGAGATCCGGCGCCTGCTGCGCCTGGGCGATCCGCAAAGCTGCGGCGAGGCGCGCGCCCTCGCTTCCGAGAAACTGGCGCTCGTCGAATCGCGGGTCGCCGACCTGCAGCGCCTGCGCGGCGCGCTCAAGGATCTGATCGGGCGCTGCGACCAGCGCCGAGGCAAGGTCGCCTGTCCGATCATCGAAAGTCTTGCCCGGCAGGGCTGAAGCCGTCAGCGAATCGGCTGCAGCAGCCCGTTCGCGGTCGCTGTTTCGCGCAGCCGCGCGCATTGCGCCCCGGACAGATGTGTGTTTCGCGATGTCGTGTCCTCACGCATCAGGTTGCCGGGTTCCTCCGAATGTTCGCCACTGTCCATCAGCACGTGGGCAAGCTCGTGCGCGAGCACGATCTCAAGATCGCGCGCGCCGCGCGTCACCCAGACCGTGTCGCGCAGCTCGGGCCGTGTGCCGCTGTTGCCGCGGCCAATCGCTTCTGCCTCGAAGGCCGGCCGCTGGCGCGTATCGGCGACGAAGTAGATCGTCGGTGTGGGCAGTCGCAGCGCGCGCGCCAATTCGCGCGAGTTCGGGGTATGAAAATCGCGCATGCGGGCCGGCGCCGCAAGGCGCAGCAGCTCCGCCTTCGTGATCACCACGCTGCACTGCGCGAGGATCGGCGCGCCGCGGCGTACGGCGGCATGGATCGCGTCCGGCGTCCAGGCATCGTCGAAGTAGGCCAGTACCAGGCGCAGCTGGTGCGATGGCGCTGCCGTGGCGCGCTCGAGCTCGAGATCGCGGCGCTCGAGAACCGCAATCGATCCTTCGCCGGATGCACATGCGGCCAGCACCGCGAGAAGCAGAGCGAGGAGCGTTCGCTGAAGGCAGTTCACTTGCTAGTGCGTATGCCGGTGATGCAGGTCCGGATAGTGCGGGTGCGAATGCACCATTGCTGTGTGCCGATGCGGATGCGCGTGCGGCTCGCGGCCGTCCCACGGAAAATCATGCGTGTGCTGGTGGTGGGCGTCGTGCACGTGCTCGTGCGCGTGCTCCATTTCCTCGTGCGCATGCGTGTGCTCGTGACGCTCCGACAGGTGCAGCCACACGCCGAGCGCCATCAATCCCGCGGCGAGCCAGAAGGCGATTCCCGGGCGCTCGCCCAGCAGGGCAAGGGCCAGCAGCGCGCCGAAGAACGGCGCCACTGAGAAATAGGCGCCCGTGCGCGCCGTGCCGAGGTTGCGCAGCGCGACGATGAACAGTACGAGGCTCACGCCGTAGCCGAGAAAGCCCAGAACCCCGGCGCCGATCCAGCCCGACACAGCGGGAAACGGCACGCCCAGTGCCCAGGCGAGCGCGAGGTTGACGGCGCCCGCGGCCAGCCCCTTCAGGCAGGCGAGCGTCGCCGCGTCGCCGCCCGAGACGCGCCGCGTGAGGTTGTTGTCGATCGCCCAGGCGAGACACGCGGCGGCGACGAGGAGCGCGCCGGCAAAGCCGCCCGCCCGTGGCGCGGCATCGGTGGACAGCAGCACGCCTCCCGCGACGATCGCGACCATGCCGACGAATATCCGCCGGTCCACGTTCTCGCGGAATACGGTCCAGGCGATCGCTGCGGTGAGCACCGCCTCGAGATTGAGCAGCAGCGAGGCGCTCGCGGCGTCGGTCAGCGCCAAGCCCTGCATCAGCAGCACGGGCCCGGCGACGCCGCCGGCGACGATGGCGGCCGCGAGCCAGGACCAGTCCGCGCGCGGGATCGCTGCTACGGTGGCGCCACCGGGTAGATGTGCGCGAACCATGATCCAGGTTGCGAGCCCGATACCGCTGCCCAGGTAAAGCAGCGCCGCGAGCACCCAGGGGGATACTTCGCCGACCAGGAGCTTGGCGAACGGGGTGCTCGCGCCGAACAGCGCTGCGGCGCCCAGTGCGCAGATCACACCGCGATTCATGCTGTGCAATGATGCCGCATGAGTTCAGGTCGGCGCATCAGGATTCTGGTTGCAGCCCTGTCGGTGTCCGCACTGGTCGGGGCGTACGGGCTTCTCCGCGAGACCGGCGCATTGGCGATCATTCTCGACGGTCACGCGTTGCGGGAATTCATCATGGGACTCGGCATGGCAGGGCCGCTCGCGATCGTCGCGCTCATGGTGATCGCCATCCTGGTAAGCCCGATTCCCAGTGCGCCCATCGCGCTGGCGGCGGGCGCGCTGTATGGGCATACCTGGGGCACGGG
>JAOUGZ010000333.1 GCA_029865405.1 Betaproteobacteria bacterium | reverse complement strand
TTTCCTGCGCGGCTCGAACAGTTCCACCGGCTGGGCGCGGCCTTTTACCGGATAGGTGCCACATGATACGAAATCGAAGGCGCCGGCGCACCGTTCCATGGTGTCGCGCGAAACCAGGATCCGCCGCCCCGCGTCCTTGGTCAGGCCCTCGATGCGGCTGGCGAGGTTCACGGTGTCGCCGATCGAGGTGTACTCGCGGCGCCGCTCCGAGCCGATGAGCCCCACCACCGCCGGGCCCGAATGCAGGCCGATGCCGACGTCGAAAGCCTTTCCCGCGTCGCCCAGTTCCTCGCGGAAGGCGAGGAGCTCGTCGGCCATCTCGAGCGCGCAGGCCACCGCATGCTGGGCGTGCTTCGGGTCGTCGAGCGGCGCCCCCCAGAACGCCATGATGGCGTCGCCAATGAACTTATCGAGCGATCCGCCGTGGCGGAAGATCACCTCGACCTGGCGCGTGAAGTAGCGGTTGAGGATGTCGACTACCTCTTCGGGCCGGCGCGATTCCGACAGCGTGGTGAAGCCGCGGATGTCGGAAAAGAGCAGCGTCACCTCGCGCGTCTGCCCCGCGCCTTCCAGGCCGCCGCGCTCGAGCAGCTCGCGCACCACGTAGGGGTTCACGAAGCGCGAGAACATGGCGATCGTCTCCTGGCGCGCGCGGCGCTCGCGCAGGTAGGCCGCGAGCCCCGCGGCGAAGTAGTAGAGCCAGGCCGCGGCGAGCGGCGCGAGCAGCGGCACGAGCAGGAGCTTGCCGGCGGCGAACCAGCTCCCGGCCGCGAGGAGCGCGCTGGCGCCGCCCAGGCCAAGCGCGCTGCGGCCGGCGTCGATGTTGCGCGCGAAGGCGGCGTACAGCGCGCCGATGAGCAGCAGCGCCGCGCCGAAAGGCGCCCAGTCGGGCGCGCGCCGCGTGGCGCGGCCGTTCTTCAGGTTCTCGATGGCGGTGGCGAGGATCTCGACGCCGGGCTGCGTCGCCGAGAGCGGCGTCACGCGCAGGTCCCCCAGGCCGGGCGCCGCGGCGCCGATGACCACGATCTTGCCGGTGAACTCGTCGGCGGGGCGCGTGCGCTTGCCGCGCCCGAAGTCCTCGTACACGTCGGCGAACGAGGCGCGCGGCAGGCCGCGCGCCTTGCCGCGCCAGGCGAGCAGGAAATCCTCGGCATCGGGCACGGCGAAGCCGAGCTCGAGCGCGACGCGCGCGGGGAGCGAGGGCAGCTCCCAGCCGCCGATCACGGACCGCAGCAGGTAGCGCCGGCCGACGCCGTCGGCGTCCTCGAGGTAGTTGATCGGCCCGCCGCGCCAGAGCTCGGAGGGGAGCGCGAGCGGGGGCACCACGGCGATGCGCGTTTCGGGATCGGCGTTCGGCCGGCGCACGAGGCCGACGAGCGGCGCGAGCTCGGTGGCGCGCACTCCGTTCGCGTCGTCGCGCGGATCGAGCCGCAGCATGGGAAAGAAGACGTTGCGGTGGGCGAGCGCGGCTTGCACGAAGGCGCGGTCGCTCTCGGGGCGGAACTTGTCGGCTTCCGAGAACATGAGGTCGAACACCACGGCGCGGGGCTTTTGCGCCATCAGGCCTTCGAGCAGCTCCGCGTACACCACGCGCGGCCAGGGAAAGCGCCCGGCCTCGGTCTGCATCTGCGCCAGGCTCTTCTCGTCGATGTCGACGATGACGACGTCGGGGTCGGGGGCGAGGCGTGCCGCGTGGTCGCGCACGAAGGCGTCGAGCAGGCGGTGCTCGAGCGGCTGCGCCGCGTGCAGGAAGAAGATCTCGAGCGCGGCGAGCGCGAACGCCGCGGCGGCGAAGGCGGCGAAGAGCCGCTTCACAGCTTCAGCCGCCGCCAGATCTCGGTGCTGAGCGCCGCCTGGTTGAGGGTATAGAAATGCAGCCCCGGCGCGCCGGCCGCGAGGAGCTTCTCGCAAAGCGCCGTCACCACGTCCAGGCCGAAGGCGCGGATCGAGGCCGAATCGTCGCGGTAGCTCTCGAGCTTGACGCGCATCCAGCGCGGGATCTCGGCGCCGCAGGCGTCCGAGAATCTCGCCAGCTGGGCGAAGTTGCCGATCGGCATGATGCCGGGGACGATCGGCACGCCGATGCCCGCCGCGCGCGCGTCGGCCACGAAGCGGTGGTAGGCGTCGGCGTTGTAGAAATACTGCGTGATGGCGCCGTTCGCGCCGGCGTCGACCTTCTTCTTGAAGTTCGTGATCTCGTCGGCGGCATTGCGCGTCTGCGGGTGGTACTCGGGGTAGCAGGCGACCTCGATGTGGAACCAATCGCCGGTCCTCTCGCGGATGAAGCCGACCAGCTCGCTTGCGTAGCGGAATTCGCCCGAGGCGGCGATGCCCGAAGGCAGGTCGCCCCTGAGCGCGACGACGTGGCGGATGCCGTGCGACCTGTAGCGCTCGAGCTGCTCGGCGGTGTCCTTTTTCGTCGAGGCGACGCAGGAGATGTGCGGCGCGGCCTCGTGCCCGGCCTTGCGGATCTCGAGCACGGTGTCGAGCGTGCCTTCGCGCGTCGAGCCGCCGGCGCCGTAGGTGCAGGAAAAAAAGCGCGGCTTGAGCGCGGCCAGCGCCTGCCAGGTGGCGCGCAGCTTGGCGCGGCCCTCCGGCGTGCGCGGCGGGAAGAACTCGAAGCTGTGGTTATTGGCCATTCAGGTAGGGCTTCAGCGCCGCGAACACGGCGCGGTTGGCGGGCGCTTCGAGCCCCGCCTCGCGCGACATGCGCGCCACCGCGCCCGAGAGCCAGGGCGCTTCCAGCTTGCCGCCCGCCTCGAGGTCGGCGGCCATCGAGGCGCGCATCTCGGCGGGCAGGCCCTCGACGAACTTCAGCGTCTGCTCGACAAGATCGTCGGCGAGCTTGACGCCTTTCTTCCTGCCGAGCGCCCAGGTCTCGCGCATGCAGGCTTCGAGCAGCCACTTCAGGTCGGGGTCGGCGCGCACCGTACCGACGTTCCTGCGCGTCACGGTGGTGGTGGCCGAGACCGCCACCAGCAGCACGAACTTCTCCCAGAGCACGCGCACGATGTCGTCGGTGAGCTCGCAGTCGATCTTCGCCTCCTTGCAGGCGGCGAGGAACGCCTCGGCCGGCTTCTTGTGCGCCGGCAGCACCGGCCCGAAACGCAGGCGCGCCATCTGCCCGGTCTGCACGATGACCCCCGGTTCGGCGATGCGCCCGGCGACGTAGGCGGCGCCGCCCATCACGCGCCCGGGCCCGAGCACCTTGCCCACGCGCTCGATCGATTCGACGCCGTTCTGGAACGGGATGACGATGCCGCCCTTTTCCACCAGCGGGCGGATGCGCTCGGCCGCGGACTCGGTGTCCCAGAGCTTGACGGCGAAGAGCACGATTTCGGCGTCGCCGAGATCGGCCGGGTCTTCCGCCGCCCTGACCTTGATGGTCGCGTCGCCCAGGGGGCTTTTCAGCGTGAGGCCCTTGGCCTTCATCGCCTCGAGGTGCTTGCCGCGCGCGACGAACGAAACCTCTTGTCCCGCCTGCGCGAGGCGCCCGCCGAAGTAGCCGCCGACGCCGCCCGCGCCCATCACCGCGATCTTCATGGCCGGTCGATCCTTTCCACGTAGACCCGCGCGCGGCGCTGCGGCAGGAGCACCGCGGAGAGCGCCCAGGAGACGACGCTGTAGATGATCGCCCCGCCCATCCCCGCCCAGAAGCCGCCCACCTCGAAGCCCTTGAGATAGGTGCCGACCAGCCAGAACAGAAGCCCGTTGATCACGAAGATGAACAGCCCGAGCGTGAGCAGCGTCGCCGGCAGCGTGAGCAGGATCAGGATCGGGCGGATGACGGCGTTCACCAGGCCGAGCACGACGGCGGCGACGAGCGCCGCGGCGAAGCTCTCGACATGGATCGACGGCATCACGTACGCCACCGCCAGCAGCGCGATGGCGTTGATCAGCCAGACGACGAGGAGCCGGAGCACGCTAGTACCGGTAGTGGTCGCTCTTGTACGGCCCCGACTTCGCCACGCCGATGTACGCCGCCTGCTGGTCGGTGAGCTCGGTGAGCTGCGCATTGAGCTTTTTCAGCTGCAGCCGCGCTACCTTCTCGTCGAGATGCTTCGGCAGCGTGTACACGCCCACCGGGTACTGGGCGGTATTGGTGAAGAGCTCGATCTGCGCAATGGTCTGGTTGGCGAAGGAGGAGCTCATGACGTAGCTCGGGTGGCCGGTGGCGCAGCCGAGGTTCACCAGGCGCCCCTTGGCGAGCAGGATGATGCGCTTGCCGTCCGCGAAGATGACGTGGTCGACCTGCGGCTTGATCTCCTCC
>JAOUGZ010000332.1 GCA_029865405.1 Betaproteobacteria bacterium | reverse complement strand
TGTTGTTCATCTCCATGTTGTTGCGCCGGGTGTAGTCCTCCCACCAACGGATGCGCGCCAGCAGCTTCTCGCCCACCTCGCGCGACACCGCGCGGCGCGTGAGCAGGTGCTCGGCGCCGTAGACCTCCGGCGTCTCCGACAGGATCGGCGTGCCCCCGTTACGCACGAGGAGGTCGGCCGCGGCGCCGAGCGCCGGGTTGGCGCTGATTCCGGAGTAGCCGTCCGAGCCGCCGCACTCGAGCCCGAGGATCAGGTGGCTCGCCGGCACGGGCTCGCGCTTCACCTTGTTCGCTTCCGGCAGCAGCGCCTTGATGCGCGCGATGCCGTCCTTCACCGCCTTGGTGGTGCCGCCCTTCTCCTGGATGGTGAAGGCCTGCAGCTTTTCGTTGACCTTCAGCTTCGCGCTTCCCATCCAGGTGTTGAGCTGGTTCGCCTCGCAGCCCAGGCCGATGCTCACGGTGGCATAGAAATTCGGGTGCTGCGCATAGCCGGTGAGCGTGCGGCGCAGGAGCTCCATGCCCTCGCCCTCGGAGGCCATGCCGCAGCCGGTCTTGTGCGTGAGCGCCACCACGCCGTCGACGTTGGGATAGTCGGCGAGGTTGTTCCTGAAGTGATCGGCCACCATGCGCGCGACGGTCGCCGAGCAGTTGACGCTCGTCAGGATGCCGATGAAGTTGCGCGTGGCGACGCGGCCGTCGGACCGCACGATGCCCTGGAAGGTGGCGGGCGGCTGCGCGTACTCGATCGGCTTCACGCCGGCGCAAAAGGCGTAGTCGCGCTCGAACTCGCCCATGGCGAGGTTATGCACGTGCACGTGATCGCCCGGGCGGATCGCCTGGGTGGCGAAGCCGATCACCTGGTTGTATCGGCGCACCGCCTTGCCGGCCTCGACGGCGCGCGTGGCGAGCTTGTGCCCGGCCGGGATCATCGCCCCGGCGCGCACGTTCTCCTTCTGCACCCGCGTGCCGGCGGGAATCTCGACCCGGGCGATGACGACGTCGTCCCCGGGATGCAAACGGATGGTGAGTTCGGCGGCTTGCAGCATGCGAGCCTCCTCAGTGATTGTCGCGCGGTACGAAGCCGCCGCTGCTGCCGACGAGGAAATCGAGGTCCGCGCCCTTGTCGGCTTGCAGCACATGATCGAAGTACAGCTTCCAGTAGCCGCGCGCGAGCGGCGCCTTGGGCTTCTTCCACTGTGCGCGCCGCTTCGCCAGCACCTTCGGCGAAACGAGGAGCTGCAACCGGCGCTTGGCCACGTCGAGCTCGATCATGTCGCCGTTCTCCACCAGCGCGAGCGTGCCGCCCGCGGCGGCCTCGGGCGCCACGTGCAGCACCACGGTGCCGTAGGCGGTGCCGCTCATCCTCGCGTCCGAGATGCGCACCATGTCGGTGATGCCCTTCTTCAGGAGCTTGGGCGCGAGCGGCATGTTGCCGACCTCGGCCATGCCCGGGTAGCCCTTCGGACCGCAGTTCTTCAGCACCATGATGCACTTCGCGTCGATGTCGAGGTTGGGGTCGTCGATCCGCTTGTGGAAGTCCTCGATGTTCTCGAACACGACGGCGCGGCCGCGGTGCTTGAGGAGCTTCGGCGTCGCGGCCGAGGGCTTGATGATCGCGCCGTCGGGGCAGAGGTTGCCGCGCAGCACCGCGATGCCGGCGTCCTTCTTGAACGGCTTCCTGAAGGTGTGGATCACGTCGCGGTTCCAGCACGGCGCGTCCTTGTTGTTCTCCCACAGCGAGCGGCCGTTCACGGTGGGCGCGTTCTTGTGCAGCTTGCCGGCTTCGCCCAGCTCGCGGATCACCGCCGGCAGCCCGCCCGCGTAGTAGAAATCCTCCATCAGGTACTTGCCGGAGGGCATGAGGTTGACGAGCGTGTGCACGCCGCGCCCGAGCCGGTCCCAGTCGGCGAGCTTGAGGTCGACGCCGATGCGTCGCGCAATCGCAATCAGGTGGATCACGGCGTTGGTCGAGCCGCCGATCGCGGCGTTGACGCGGATCGCGTTCTCGAACGCCTGCTTGGTGAGGATCTTGGAAAGGTTGAGCCGCTCTTTGACCATCTCCACCGCGCGCCGCCCGGCCATGCGCGCGAGCACGTTCCGGCGCGCGTCCACCGCGGGAATCGCGGCGTTGCCCGGCATGCCGACGCCGAGGGATTCGACCATCGAGGCCATCGTGGAAGCCGTGCCCATCGTCATGCAATGCCCGTGCGAGCGGTGCATGCACGACTCGGCCTCGTGGAACTCCTCCAGCGTGATCTTGCCCGCGCGCAGCTCTTCCGACATCGACCAGGTGTTGGTGCCCGAGCCGATGTCGGTGCCGCGGTACTTGCCCGAGAGCATCGGCCCGCCCGAGACCGCCACCGTCGGCAAGTCGACGCTCGCCGCGCCCATGAGCAGCGACGGCGTGGTCTTGTCGCAGCCCACCAGCAGCACCACGCCGTCCAGCGGATTGGCGCGGATCGACTCCTCGACGTCCATGCTCGCGAGGTTCCTGTAGAGCATCGCCGTGGGCCGCAGCAGCGTCTCGCCGAGCGACATCACCGGGAACTCGAGCGGAAAGCCCCCGGCCTCCAATACCCCCGCCTTTACGTGCTCGGCGATGGTGCGGAAGTGCGAGTTGCAGGGGACGAGCTCGGAATAGGTGTTGCAGATGCCGACCACCGGCCGGCCGTCGAACTGGTCCTGCGGAATGCCGCGGTTCTTGGTCCAGCTGCGGTAGATGAAGCCGTAGATGTCCTGGCGCCCGAACCACTGGACGCTGCGCAACGGAATGGGTTTCTTCTTCGCCATGTCAGTAGGTCGCTCTTCCGCCCGAGATGTCGAACACGCCCGCGGTGGTGAACGAGCAGTCCTCGGTTGCCAGCCAGCACGCCATCGCCGCGATTTCGTCCACCGTGACGAAACGGCCCATCGGGATCTTTGAGAGCATGAACTGCGCGAACTCGGGCGTCACCTGGTCGAGGATCGCGGTCTGCGCCGCCGCGGGCGTGATGCAGTTGACGAGCACGCCGGTCTTGGCGAGTTCCTTGCCGAGCGCCTTGGTGAAGGCGATGACGCCGCCCTTGGCGGCGGCGTAGGCGGCGGCGTTGGGGTTGCCTTCCTTGCCGGCAATCGAGGCGATGTTGACGATGCGTCCGTACTTCGCCTTCACCATGTGCGGCACCACGGCGCGGCAGCACAGGAACGGGCCGTTCAGGTCGATGTCGATGACGCGCTTCCACTCGTCCACCGGGTACTCGACCACGGGCATGGTGGGGCCCGCGATGCCGGCGTTGTTGACCAGGATGTCGATCTTGCCGAGATCGGCCAGGGCTTTGGCGGTGGCGCGCTCGATCGCTTTCTGGTCAGTGACGTCCACCGGGTTGGACTTGTCGCCGACGTCCCAGATGCGCACTTCGGCGCCCGAGGCCTCGAGGCGCTTGACGATCGCGGCGCCGATGCCGATCAGACCTCCGGTAACGATCGCGGTGCGGCCCTTCAGGTCGAGCTGGTTCATTCCTTGACGGCTCCGGTCATGGCAGATACGTAATGTTCGACGAAGAACGCGTAGAGGATGACGAGCGGCAGCGAACCGACGAGCGCGCCCGCCATCAGCGAGCCCCAGCGGTACTGGTCGCCGTCGGTGAAGGCGGACAGGATCGCCACCGGCACGGTCTTCTTCTCGGTCGAGTTGATGAAGGTAAGCGCGTAGATGAACTCGTTCCAGCACAGCGTCAGGCAGAAGATCGCCGCCGAGATCAGCCCGGGGACGGCGAGCGGCAGCACGATCTTCCACAGGATCTGCCAGCGCGTCGCGCCGTCGATCAGCGCGCATTCCTCGAGCTCGTACGGGATGGTCTTGAAGTAGCCCATCAAGAGCCACGTCGAGAACGGGATCAGAATCGTCGGATAGGTGAGGATCAGCGCGAAGGGCGTGTCAAAGAGGCCGTACTGGAACACCACCGTCGAGAGCGGAATGAACAGGATCGACGGCGGCACCAGGTAGGCGAGGAAGATGAGGCCGCCCGCGGTCTGCGCGCCGCGGTAGCGGATGCGCACGATGGCGTAGGCTGCGAACACGCTCGCGATGAGCGACAGGATGGTCGCCGACACCGCGATGAACATGGTGTTCCAGAGCCACAGCGGGTAGTCGGTCTTGAACAGCAGGTCGTTGATGTGCTCGAGCGTCGGACTGACGGTCCAGAACGGGCTGTGCGTGTCGAGGTCGAGCAGGTGCTCCTTGGGCTTCACCGCGGTCACCGTCATCCAGTAGAACGGGAACAGCAGCACCAC
>JAOUGZ010000331.1 GCA_029865405.1 Betaproteobacteria bacterium | reverse complement strand
GCAGGTTCGCGCGCTGCGCAAAGAGCGTATTGAGCGAGGTGCCGTTGTATTCCAGGCCGCTCGCCTCGTCGCGCACCGAGAAGCTCATCGCGCTCGGCTGCGAGGCCACCCCGAGCTCGTCGAGCAGCGCGATGAAGTTCGGGTACGTCCAGTCGTTGAAGACGATGAAGCCCGTGTCGACGGCGTAGCGCCGCCCCGCCTGCTCCACATCGTGCGTGTGGCTGTGGCCGCCGGCGTGCGCGCCGGTCTCGAACACCGTGATGTCGTGCTCGCGGTGCAGGTGCCAGGCGGCGACGTTGCCCGCGATGCCCGAGCCGATGATGGCGATCTTCATGCGGCGCCCTCCCGCCGGGCGGCGCGCACGCGCGCGGGCACGAGCTTCAGGTCCCAGATCAGGCCGAGCGCGGCGAGCGCGCGCAGCACGTAGAAGCTGAGGTCGATCTCCCACCAGTAGAAGCCCTGCCGCGCCGCGCCGGGGTAATGGTGGTGGTTGTTGTGCCAGCCCTCGCCGAAGGTGAGCAGCGCGAGCCACAGGTTGTTGCGCGAGTCGTCGCGGGTGGCGTAGCGGCGCTTGCCGTAGCGGTGCGCGAGCGAATTGATGGTGAAGGTCGCGTGCCAGAGCGCGACCGTGGAGATGCAGAAACCCCACACCAGGAACTGCAGGCCGCCCGCGGCGTACAGGCCGCCCGCGAGCAGCACCGGCACCAGCACATCGAAGCGATCGAGCAGCCGCAGCTCGGGGTAGCGCGCGAGGTCGGCCACCAGCTCGCGGCGCGTGCCGAAGTTCGCGCGCGACAGGAACCAGCCCGCGTGCGCCCAGGCAAAGCCGTGCTGCAGCGCCGAGTGGCTGTCTTCGGGGCGGTCGGCATGCGCGTGGTGGTGGCGGTGGTGCGAGGCCCACCACAGCGGGCCGCGCTGCACCGCGGAGGCGCCGAGCAGCGCGAACACGAACTGCATGACGCGCGAAGTGCGGAAAGCGCGATGCGAAAAGTAGCGATGGTAGAACGCGGTGATCGCGAACATGCGCAGCGCAAACAGCGCCCCGGCGATCGCGACCGCGGCCGTGCTGGCACCCACCCAGAACACGCCGAGACAGCCGAGGTGCACCGCGATGAACGGGACGACCCGCGCCCAGTCCACGCCGCGCGCGGCGCCCGGGGTCACGCCGGCGTCGTTATCCAGCCAGGCACGCATCGAGTAGAGGAGACTTTTCATGACCAGCGCTGCGGCACCTTCTGGATGCGCGTCACGTCGTAGCCCTGCCGGCCGAGGAACTCGACGATGCGCCGGTAGTCCGCCTCGGGGATGCGCGGCGTGCGCGCCATGATCCAGACGTAGTCGCGCTTCTCGCGTCCGATCACCACCTGCGAGTAGTCCGGGGCGAGCCAGGCGATGCGGTAGTCGGCCTCGAACGGCCAGATGAACTGCATGCCCCAAACCGCGTTCGCCGTCCCTTCACGCACGAAACCGCGCGCGGTGTATTGCTTCTCCTCGCCATCGAAGGCGTCAGCGCGGTAGCGGAACGTGGTATCGACGGTGCCGTCGGGCGCAAGGCGATAGGACTCGACGGCGTTATGCGCGCCCTTCTCGAGGAAGGTCGGGATGTTGGCGATCACGTACCAGTCGCCCATGAAGCGCTCCAAGTCGACGCGCGGCGCGAGCGCGAGCGTCGGATGGGGCGTATTCGCGCAGCCGACGAGCATGCTTGCGGCGAGTGCGAGCAGGGCTCTCATATCAGCTCGTAGCGCAGGCGCCGCCCGCCCTTCGCGGCCGATTCGAGCGCCACCCAGCGGCCGTCGTCGTGCCAGATGTCAATGCGCAGCCCAGGCGCGATCAGGCGGTAGCGCTGCGCGCGCACCGGCGCGCCGCGCACCTGGATCGATTCTTCGCCCAGCGGCTGCACCATGACCGGCATCAGCTCGCCGGTCTGCGCGTTGAGCAGGCGCTCGGCCTTCAGGATCTGCGGGTTCCAGTAGGCGAAGCTCAGGTGGCACTCCGGCTCGGGTGCGCGCCAGTTCACGGCGACGCGCTCGCCATCGTCGTCGGTGCGCGACTCGAGCGCGCGCAGGCAGCCGTCGCGCCACTGCTCGGTGGCCTCGTGCTCATATCGGTACACCGGGATGGCGAGAAAGCGCACGTCGAAGCGCGCTTCGCTTCTCAAGACGCGCCCTGCGCCGTTCTCGCGCAGCGTGAAGCGGTGCCGTCCGATCTCGTCGCCGTCGAGCAGCACGCGGAAATGCCAGTCGCGAGTCTGCGCGCCGACGGCGGTCGCAGCGAAGAACAGCGCAGCGACAAGCAGAAGGCGCTTCATATGCGGCGCGGCCTGCCGGGGAAGAAAGCGTTGGTGCGCGCGATGTAGTCGCGGTACGCCGGCCGGCGCTCGCCGATGTCGCGCTCGAGCAGCGCCACGCCCGAGACGCGCAGCAGCAGCACCGTCATCAGCACGGGCGAGAACACCATCCACCAGGCGCCCGCGTCGAGCGCGAGCAGGTAGAACCCCCACCAGACGCAGAATTCGCCGAAGTAGTTCGGATGGCGGCTGTAGCGCCACAGGCCACGGTCCATGACCTTGCCCTGGTTGGCCGCGTCGGCTTTGAAGCGCTTGAGCTGCGCGTCCGCGATCGCCTCGAAGGCCGCGCCGAACGCGGCGAGCAGCGCGCCGCAGGCGCCGAGCCAGCCCAGCGCCGTCGGCGAGGCGATGCTCGCGGCCACCGGCGCGAGGATCAGCCACGCCAGTACGGCCTGCAGTCCGAACACCACGTACAGGCTTTTCCAGGCGAAGCCGGGCTCGTTGCGCGCGCGGATGGCGCGGTAACGGTGGTCCTCGGGCGCGTTCCAGTTGCGCAGCGCGAGGTGCGTTGCGAGGCGCAGCGCCCAAACAGCGAGGAGCGCGAGCACCACGAGCGCGCGCGCGCCCAGGGTTTCGGCAAGCACCGCGCAGACTATTCCGCCGAGCAGGAAGAACAGCGGCCAGAAGATATCGACCAGTCCGGCGTTGCGGCGCGCGGTGGCGATCACCCAGGCGACGAGCCCGAGCGCGAGCAGCGCCGGTGCCGGCGTGAGCCAGGCGAAGAGCTCGGTCATGACGCGACCCTCGCAGCGCCGTAGCCGTCCAGGCGCAGCGCCGCGCGGAACAGAAGCGGCGTGAGCACCGCCCAGCCGGCGCCGATGGCAGCGAGGCCGGCGCCGGTGGCGACGAGCTCGAGCGCGCCGAGCCGCGCGCCCGCGTAATAAGCGAGCGGCCCGCCGATCGCGCCGAGCAGCGCGGCGAGCCAGCCGTGCGCGCGCAGGCCGCGCAAGGACACGTTCAGGGTCGTGGCGAAGAGCGCCCACAGCGCCACCATCCAGTAGGTCGCGGCGCCCTCGATCACCACGCCGGCCCCGAAGCGCACCCAGCCGCTTTGCACCAGCAGGCTCTCGAACACGATGCCGAGCGCCACCGCGCAGGCCACCAGCAAGAGCTCTCGCTGCCAGTCGCCTGCGCGCACCACATGCCAGGCGACGATCGCCAGCGCGGTCAGCGCGCCCGCCCAGGCGAGGCCGTGCGCCGCACCGAGCACGCACGCGAACCAGCCCATCTGGAACAGCACGAAATTCAGCACCATGGCCATGCGCGTCCCCATCCCGATCAGCGCGCCGGGCGCTCGAACAGGTAGTGGCTGACCCACCACTCCTGCCCGTTGCGGGTGCCGAACAGCTCCGCGCAGGCCATGAAGAAGACGCGCCAGCGCTGCAGCCATTGCGCCGCGTCGGCCGCGCCGTAGGTCGCGGCGAGCACGGGCAGCGCAGCGTCGCGGCGCGCATCGAGATTGGCGAGCCAGGCGTTGGCAGTCTTCTCGTAGTGCGTGCCGTCCCAGCGCCAGCGCTCGACGAAGCGCAGCTCGTCCTGGAACCTGAGCGCGAGCTCGTCGCTCGGCATCATGCCGCCGGAGAAGAAGTGCCGGCTCATCCAGTCCGACGGGCCGTCCTCGACGAACACGTAGGGCGTCGAGCGATGGCAGAACACGTGCATGAAGAAGCGCCCACCGGGTCGCAGCCAGCCGTGCACGCGCGCGAACAGCCGCCGCCAGTTGCGCATGTGCTCGAACATCTCCACCGACACGATGCGGTCGAAGCGCTTCGCGGTGTCGAAGGCGTTCATGTCCGCGGTGAGCACCTGGACGTTGCGCAGGCCGCGCTCGGCCGCTTGGCGCAGGATGTAGCGCCGCTGCGAGTTCGAGTTGGAGACCGCCGTAATGCGGCTCTGCGGGAAGTGCTCAGCCATCCACAGGGTGAGCGATCCCCA
>JAOUGZ010000330.1 GCA_029865405.1 Betaproteobacteria bacterium | reverse complement strand
GGCAAGGGCGACAAGAGAACGCGGCGCGGCAAGATCTACAAGGGCAGCTACGGCAAGTCGCGTCCGCAGCGCGTGAAGAAGGCGAAGAAGAAATCCTGAGCCCTTCGCGCCTAGAGCGCGACGTATTGGGACAACGGCCACTCGGCGAGCGCGCGGCGCAAGGCGGGCGCGTGGGTCGGGTCCGCCAGCTCGATCTGCACCCCGGGCGGGCGTTGCTCTCGGATCAGCCGGGCGAGCTCGACCTGCATCTCGACGCGCCCGACGCAGCACGGGCAGGCTCGGGGGCGCAGGGTCGCCCAGCCCGCGGGCGGCTCGGCCCCGCCGCCCGTGACGCGGACCGGCACCCGGCTCACTTGCGCCAGAAGGCCGGGGTCAGCACCACCAGCAACGTGAACAGCTCCAGGCGCCCAAGCAGCATGCCGAAGGAGCACACCCAGGTCTGGAAATCGTTCAGCACCGCGTAGTTCGAAGCCGGCCCGACCTGCGCCAGCCCCGGACCGGTGTTATTGAGCGAGACGACCGCCGCCGAAAACGCCGTCACCACGTCCGACCCACTCAGCGTCAGCAGCAGCGTGAAGAGGATGATGCACGAAACGTACACGAACACGTAGGCGAGCACCGCGAACACCACGTTGTTCTCCACAAGCTGGCCGCCGAGCTTCACCGGGTTGGTGACGCGCGGGTGGATGATGCGCAGCAGCTCGCGGAAGATCTGCTTGAACAGGATCTGCGCGCGGATCATCTTCATGCCGCTGCCGGTCGAGCCCGAGCAGCTGGCAAAGCTGCACAGGAACAGCATCCACAGCGGCGCGAAGATCGGCCACAGGTTGAAGTCGGTATTGGCGTAACCGGTGGTGGTGGCGATCGAAACGACATTGAACGCCGCATAGCGCAGGGCGGTGGCGTAGTCGGCGTAGATGCCGTCCCACACCAGGTACGCGGCGATGCCGAGCACGGAAACCACGACCACGCCGAGGAACCACTTGGCTTCAGGGTCGATCTGGTAGGCGCGCAGCGAGCGCCGGTGCCAGGCGAGGAAGTGCGTGGCGAAGTTGATCGCCGCGATGAGCATGAAGCCGATGGCCACCGCCTCGATGCGCGGCGAATTCCAATAGGCATAGCTTTCGTCGTGGGTGGAAAAGCCGCCCAGGCCGAGCGTGGTGAAGGCATGCATCAGCGAATCGAGCCAGCTCATGCCGGCCCAGTGGTAGGCGAGCCCGCAGGCCACCGTGAGCCCGAAATACACCAGCCACAGGCCCTTGGCGGTTTCCGCGATGCGCGGCGTGAGCTTGGTGTCCTTCATCGGCGTCGGCGTCTCGGCCTTGAACAGCTGCGAGCCGCCCACGCCGAGCAGCGGCATGATCGCCACCGCCAGCACGATCACCCCCATGCCGCCGATCCAGATCATGAAGCCGCGCCAGATGTTGAGCGACGGGGGCAGGCGATCGAGGCCCGAGAGCACCGTAGCGCCGCTCGCGGTAAGGCCGGAGACGGCCTCGAAGTACGCGTCGGTGAATGAAAGATCGCCCAGCTGCAGGAGCAGCGGCAGCGTGGCGAACGCCGGCAGCACCGTCCACACCAGCGCCACCAGCAGGAAGCCGTCGCGCACTTTCAGCTCGCGCCCGGCGCGAAACGTCGCCAGCCACAGGGCGGTGCCGGCCGTCGCCGTCGCCGCCAGCGACTCGACGTAGGCCCAGTGCGCGCCGTCGGCCAGGGCGAGCGAAAATGCGAGCGGCACCAGCATGCAGGCGGAGAACAGGACCAGCACCAGCGACAGCAGGTGCAGGACGGCGAGCGGTCGCACGGCGCGCAGCGGCCTAGAGGAATCGCGCGCCGACCTGGAACAGCTTCTCGACGCGCGGCAGCGTCTTCTTGTCGGTGACGAACACGATGACGTGGTCCTCGGCCTCGATCTTCGTGTCGTGATGCGCCATCAGCACTTCGCCGTTTCGGACCACGGCGCCGATCGTGGCCCCGGCCGGCAGGTCGATCTCCTGCACGCTGCGCCCGGTGACACGGCAGGATTCGCGGTCGCCGTGCACCACGGCTTCCGGCGCCTCGGCCGCGCCACGCCGCAGGCTGTGCACCGCGACCACGTCGCCGCGGCGCACGTGCGCGAGCAGCATGCCAATGGTGGCCTGCGCCGGCGAGATGGCGATGTCGATCTGGCCCGCCTGCAGCAGATCCACGTAGCTGCGCCGGTTGATGAGCGCCACCACGCGCCGCGCGCCCATGCGCTTGGCGAGCAGGCAGCTCATGATGTTGTTCTCGTCGTCGTTGGTCACCGCCACGAACAGGTCCATCTCGGCGATGTTCTCCTGCTCGAGGAGTTCCTCGTCGGTGGCGTCGCCGTTCAGCACCAGCGCCTGGTTCACCTTGGCGGCCAGGAACTCGGCGCGCCGCTTGTTGTGCTCGATGAGGCGCACCGAGTAGTCGCGCTCCAGCGCGCGCGCGAGACGCATGCCGATATTGCCGCCGCCCGCGATCATCACCCGCTTGACCGGCTGGTCCATGCGCCGCAGCTCGCGCATGACCTTGCTGATGTTGGCGGCCGCAGCCAGGCAGAACACCTCGTCGCCCGCCTCGATCACGGTATCGCCGTCGGGCAGGATGGCGCGGTCATGGCGGAAAATGGCGACGATGCGCGTATCGATGCCGGGCATGTGCGCGCGGATTTCCTTCACCGGCCGGTCCACCATCGGCCCGCCCTGGTAGGCGCGCACCGCCACCAGGCTTACCTTGCCGGCGGCGAAGTCGAGCACCTGCAGCGCCTCCGGAAACTCGACCAGCTTGACGATGTAGTCGGTCAGCACCTGCTCGGGGCAGATGGCGAGGTCGACGTCGAAGCCGTCGGCGCCGAGCAGCATCTTGTTGTCGAGAAAGGCGTTGGCGCGGATGCGCGCCACGCGCCGCGGGACGTTGAACATGCGCGCCGCCAGCTTGCACGCGACCAGGTTGGTCTCGTCGGACTGGGTCACCGCGATGAGCAGATCCGCGTCATCGATGCCCGCCTCGGTGAGCACCGATGGGTGCGAGGCGCTGCCGGTGACGGTGCGCAGGTCGAAGCGCTCCTGCAGTGCGCGCAGGCGCCCCGCATCGATGTCGACCACCGTGATGTCGTTCTGCTCGGAAACCAGGCTCTCGGCAACCGAGCTGCCCACCTGGCCCGCACCGAGGATGACGATCTTCACGCGGCAAGCGCTCCTTCGGAAAGGCGCGGCATTCTATTCCGTTTCATCCTTCCTCGCGCCGGCCCACCGGCAGCCCCAGGGCCTTGAGCTTGCGGTACAGGTGCGTGCGCTCAAGACCGCTCTTCTCGGCCACGCGCGACATGCTGCCGCTCGCCGCGACGAGCAGGTTCTCGAAGTACACGCGCTCGAAGGCCTCGCGCGCCTCGCGGTAGGGCCGGTCGAGCGCCAGGTCGGGTGCCGCAGCGGTCGGCGCCTGCGTCGCGAGGACGCGTTCGACGTCCTCCACGCTCAGCTCTTCCTCGAGAGAGGTCAGCGCCAGATTCTTCACCGCGTGCTCGAGCTCGGCGAGATTTCCGGGCCAGTAGTGATGGCGCAGCGCGTTCAGCGCCCCGATCGACAGGCGCCGCGGCGGGCAGACGCGGGCCTCGACGAGCTGCGCCAGCATCTGCGCGGCGAGATCGGGCACGTCCTCCGCAAATTCGCGCAGCGCCGGCAGGCGCAGCGTGAGCTCGCCCAGACGCGCCGCGAGCGCCGCGTCGTAGCCCTGGCGCTCGACGAGCGTCTTGGCGTCGACCGGCGAAAAAGACACGATGCGCACCCGGTGCTTGTCGGCCCTCGACTGGAGGAAATCCAGGTTCTTCTGCTCGCTGCGCTGCAGGCGCGACAGATCGGGCAAGAACAGGATGCCGCCGCCCGCGCGCGCCAGGAGATCGCTGGAGGCATCCGCGAGCAGCTCGGCGCCGGCCAGAAAAGGCGCGCCGGGCGCGGCCAGCTGGCGGGCGAAGATCTCGGGCAGCATGCCCGGCTCGCCGCGCAGCATGAGCGGCGCGGCCGCCTGCGCCAATTGCGCGAGGCGCTTGCGCAGCTCGACGAGCGATGCCGAGCGACCGAGCGCGGCCAGCGACAGCTGGCGCGGCACGCTCAAGTCGTGATTGCGCAGCGCGCGCTTCACGGTGTTCAGCAGGCGCTGCAGCGCGATCGGCTTCTCCAGGTAGTCGAGCGCGCCGATGCGCGTCGCCTCGACCGCGGTCTCGATGGTGCCGTGCCCGGACATCATCACCACCGGCATGGTCAGCTGGCCGCTGCTCGCCCATTC
>JAOUGZ010000329.1 GCA_029865405.1 Betaproteobacteria bacterium | reverse complement strand
CGAAGGCGCGCTTCGCCCGGGATGACTGGTACGACCTGTGGCTGCCCGATCTCGCGCCGAGCGAGCCGCTGGTGAAGCAGGCGCTGCGCGCCAGCAACGAAGGGGAATGGCGCGCTTTCGCGAAGGCGTACCGCAAAGAGATGGCTGCCCCGGAGAAGACGCGCCTGCTCGAGCTGCTCGCCACGCTCTCGCGCACGTCCGATTTCTCGGTCGGCTGCTACTGCGAGGACGAGACGCGCTGCCACCGCTCGGTGCTGCGCGCGCTGCTCAGGGAGCGGGGCGCAAAGCTCGCGTAGCGGGATCGCGCAGGAAAGGCGGCAGCGCGCCAGGCGCCGCCGGCGTGATGCCCTTTTCTTCCAGCATGCGCAGCGCGCGCGACTGCAGCCGCCAGCAGCTGGAACGCAGCGCCGCCTGCGCGGCGGCCGTTGAACCGTCCAGCGCCAGCGCCGCAGTACGCACGGCGCAGCTCGGGTGCGCGGCGAGCAGTTCGATGAGGCGCCGAATCTGCGCATCGGGCGCCGGGCGTTCGCGCAGCGCGCCGGCAATGGGCCCGGCGAAACGCGTCGCCGACGTGTCGAGCAGCAGGCGCTCGAACGCGTCCCACATGGTCGCCGCTTGCGCATCGCTCGCGCCCCGAAGCGCGCAGCGCAGCGCCGCGCCGAGCGGCCATAAGACGTCGAAGTCCTCGCCAGGAATCTCCGCAACCGTGGCTGCCGTGCGCGTCCTCAGTGCGCCAAGCACCTGCGCGTAGACGTCGCCTTCGATCCTGCCGCTGACGAAACCCGGCCCCAGCGCGCGCAGCGCCGCCGCCAGCGGCAGGGACGACGGTGCGGCGGCAGGTTCCGGCGGGCAGGTCGCGTTGCCTTCCGCCTCATGCGTTACGGGACTCGCGATGCGCGGCGCATCGGCAAGGACGAGGCCCACGCTCGGCAGGCCGCGCGCCCATTGCGCCCGGCCCCAGCCGCTTTTGTCCTCCAGGCGCCACTCGTTCCGCCCGGCGGAATCGATGATGACGCCGACGCCGTTCGACGTCGCGGCGCCCTGCGCCAGGGTTGGTGCAACGTAACGGTCATCGCCCCCGAGATCCGCCAGCATGCCGACGGCCAGATCCAGCCCCATGCCCTGGCCCACGCCTACCGCTAGCGCGTAACTGTCGTTTCCCGCATCGTCACGCAGCACGCCAACTGCCTCATGCACGCCATTGCCCTGTGCGTAGCGCACCGCGCGGTAGCGATCGTCGCCCGCGCGATCCCAGAGCAGCCCGAGCGCGTAGTAGTAACCCACGCCCTGCGCGAACATCTGCGCCTCGTACGCGTCATCGCCCGCGTCGTCGCGCAGGATGCCCGCGCCGCCGCCCAGGCCGGTGCGCACACCCACGCCCGCACCCTGCGCAAAACTCACATCCCCGCCGCGTGCGTAGGGATCCGGCAGGCCGGCAACCTCGTAGCGATCATTGCCCCCGTGGTCCCACAGCAGTCCGGTGCCGAGGGCGAGGCCGAGGCCCTGGCCGAAGGCGCGCAGCCGATAGCGGTCATCGCCCTGCAGATCGAGAAGCGCACCGAGCCCGGCGAGCGCTGCGCCTTGCGCAAACTCGCCCGCTTCGTAAACGTCGTTTCCCGAGAAATCGACGAGCAGCGACACGCCGGCGACGGCCGCGCCCCACGCCGCACCGTCGGACTCGTACCGATCGTTGCCGGCGAAGTCGATGATCGCCGACAGCCCATGCAGGACGACGTCGCTGCCCACGTACCGGTCGTCGCCGCCGGGGTCGATGACGACCGACACTGTGCCGTCGCGCAGCGGCTTGCGCCCGTGGAGGTCGTCGCCGGACGTACCGATGAGGATGACGCCGGCGTCAAAGACGATGCGCGCGCCGCGCTCGGGAAAGCGGATGCGGTCCCCGGCGGCGTGCACCCCGTGAATGAAGCGCGCATGGGCGGCGACGAAAAGCGACGTGGCGCGCTGCAGGGCGCCGGCGTCGACCCGGGCGGTGACCTCGCGCTGCATCGCGGGCGTGGGCAATCCCGCCGTGAGCGGGAGCGGGCGCAGCGGCGCCGAACGCAGTACGCGCTGCGCCTCGACGAGCTCCGCCACGAAGGGATCGAGCAGGCGCTGGAGATCGAGAGGCTCGCCGGCAACCGCCGGCACCGGCGCGACGAGCTGCGCGAGCGCTGAAGGTGCGGCGCGATCGAAGATCGCAGCGGCGTCCTGCGCCGCGAGCGGGCGCGCGAGGAGCTCGCGCACCATCGCCGGGGCGGGCGGCGGCGGACCCTCGTGGCGCAGGATGTTGTCGATGACTTGAACGGGCTGCGGCGCCGCGCAGCCGGCAAGCAGCAGGACGATGGCGGTCGCAATGGGGGCGCGCATGGCAGAATCCGGTGCAGAGGATAACCGCCATGGACTTGACGCAGAGCATCCAACAAAAACTCAAGGGCTTGCTGCCGGAGCTTCTTGGCATCCGGCTCGAAGAGGTGACCCAGGACAGGGTGCGCGCCACGCTCGCCGTGCGGCCCGAGCTGTGCACGGGCGGCAAGGTGCTGCACGGCGGCTCGATCATGGCGTTCGCGGACACGCTCGGCGCCATCGGCACGATCGTCAACATGCCGCAGGGCGCGAGCACGGCGACCATCGAGTCCAAGACCAACTTCATCGGCGGCGCGACCGAAGGCTCGGTCATCACAGGCGAGGCGACGCCGGTGCACAAGGGCCGCACCACGCAGGTCTGGCAGACGCGCGTCACCGGCGGCGACGGCAAGCTCGTGGCGCTGGTGACGCAGACGCAGATCGTGAAGGCGCCCAAAGCCTGACGATGGGCACCTCGCTATAATGCGCGCGCGCGATTCAGGGGGCCTAGTGCGCGATCTGGTCGGCGGCATCCGGCGCTATTTCGTCTACGCGGCACTGTTCAGCCTGGCGATCAATTCGCTGCTGCTGGTGCCCGCAATCTACATGCTGCAGGTGTTCGATCGCGTGCTCTCCAGCCGCAGCGAGGAAACGCTGGTCATGCTGTCGGTGGCCGCGCTCCTCGCGCTTGCCGTGATGGCGGCGCTCGACGTGCTGCGCGCAAGGCTGCTCGCCGCCTGCGGCGTGGTGCTCGACCGGCGGCTCGGCCCGCAGGTGCTCGAGGGGCTGCTCGCGCAAACCGCGCGCCTGTCCGGCGCGGAGCACCTGAACGGGCTGCGCGACGTGGCCACGCTGCGCAACTTCCTCGTCGGCGCCGGCGTCATCGCGCTCTTCGACGCGCCCTGGCTGCCGTTGTTCCTCATCCTCATCTACCTGTTCCACCCGGTGCTCGGCGCGGTGGCGCTGGCGGGCGCCGTGCTGATGCTCGCCCTGGCGGTATTGAATGAGCGCCTGACGCGCGCGCCGCTCGAGCAGGTGCTCGCGGCGGGCCGGCGCGCCGGGCGCTTCGTCGACGCTGCCGCCGGCAACGCGGAGACGGTGAGCGCGCTGGGCATGCAGCGCGCCGTCACACAGCGCTGGCAATCGCTGAACGAGGCGGCGCTCGGCGAGCAGGCGGCGGCGAGCGGCCTGGGCGCGACCTTCGCCGGACTCACCAAGTTCACGCGCCAGTTCATCCAGATGGCGATGCTGGGCACGGGCGCGTACCTCGTCATCGTGCAGCACCTGTCGGCCGGCGTGATGATCGCCGCCACCATCATCCTCGGGCGCGCGCTCGCGCCGGTCGAGATGCTGGTGGCGGGCTGGCGCAACCTGGTCGAGGTGCGCGGCGCCTGGCAACGGCTGCACAAGCTCCTCGCCGCCAATCCGCCGGCGCAGTCCGGAACGCCGCTGCCGGCGCCGCAGGGGCGGGTGACGGCGGAGCGCGTCGTGTACGGCTTTCCGGGGGCGGAACGGCCGGCGCTGCGCGGCGTGTCCTTCGAGCTGCAGCCAGGCGAGGCGCTCGGCGTCATCGGGCCGACCGCGGCGGGCAAGTCGACCCTGGCGCGGCTGGTCGTCGGCGTCTGGAAGCCCGCGGCAGGCGCGGTGCGCCTGGATGGCGCTGACGTCGCCAGCTGGGCGCGGGACGACCTCGGTCCTTACGTCGGCTACGTGCCGCAGTCCGTGGGGCTGTTCGCCGGCACGGTGGCCGGGAACATCGCGCGCCTGGGCGAGCCCGACGGCGAGGCGGTAGTCCGCGCGGCACAGCGCGCCCACGCGCACGAAATGATCCTGCGCCTGCCGCGGGGCTACGACACCGAGGTGGGCGAGGCGGGCGCTGCGCTCTCGCCCGGCCAGCGCCAGCGCGTGGCGCTGGCGCGGGCGCTTTACGGCGAGCCCCGGCTCCT
>JAOUGZ010000328.1 GCA_029865405.1 Betaproteobacteria bacterium | reverse complement strand
GGAATTGCAGGTCGAGGAAGCGCGCGTTCACCGAGCGCAGCTCGAGGCTGAGCGCGCCGCGCGGGTGCTCGGCCGAGACGAGCGCGTATCCGGTCATGCTGCGGATCAAAGGGGGCAGATCGCGAAGAAAGCGTGCGAATCGAAGCGGGTATCATAGGGGAGATGCCGGCCCAAGCCAACCAGCCGCTGCCGGAGGGCCGGCAGTTGCTCAACTACCGCATCCTGCGCGTGCTGGCCCATGGCGGCTTTTCCATCGTCTACCTGGCGCACGACGAGAACGAGACGCCGGTGGCGATCAAGGAGTATCTGCCGGCGACGCTGGCGCTGCGCACCGGGGAGGGCAGCGCGCCCGTGGTGCCCGAGGCGCACGCCGCGGCATTCCGCTACGGCCTGAAGTGCTTCTTCGAAGAGGGCAAGGCCCTCGCCACCCTCGCCCACCCCAACGTCGTGCGCGTGCTGAATTTCTTTCGCGCCAACGAGACCGTGTACCTGGTGATGCGCTACGAGCGCGGGCGCACGCTGCAGGAGCACATCCATGCGCGGCACGGCGTGCTGGAGGAGCCGTGGATCCGCAGCACCTTCTCCAACCTGCTGAACGGCCTGCGCGAGGTGCACTCCAACAAGCTGCTGCACCTGGACATCAAGCCCGGCAATGTCTACCTGCGCGGCGACGGCACGCCGCTGCTCATCGACTTCGGCGCCGCGCGCACCATGCTCGCCGGCGAGGCGCCGGCGCTGCCGCCCATGTACACGCCGGGCTTCGCCTCGCCCGAGCACCACGCCGACCGCGCGAAGCTCGGGCCCTGGAGCGACATCTACTCGGTGGGCGCGACGCTGTACGCGTGCCTCGCGGCAGAGGCACCGCCGTCGGCCGAGGAGCGCATGGAGAAGGACCGTTATGTGTCCGCGCGGCGCGCCGGCGCCGGCAAGTTCACGCCCGAGCTCCTCGATACGGTGGACTGGTGCCTGCGCATGAACCACCTCGAGCGGCCGCAAAGCGTGTTCGCGCTGCAAAAGGCGCTCACCGGCGGAAAGCCGCCCGAATACCGCGGCGGCGCCGGCATTCTCGAGCAGCTGAAAGGCGCGCTCGCGCGCTTCGCCCGGCGATGAAGTGCACGATCCACCAGGAAACGCACGTCGGCAGGCGCGCCGCCAACCAGGACCGCCTTGGCCACTGGCGCACGCCCGAATCGGTGCTGCTGGTGGTGGCCGACGGCATGGGCGGGCACGCGCACGGCGAGGTGGCTGCGGAGCTCACCCTGCGCCACATCGCCGCGGCCTTCAAGCGCGACGCACGGCCGCGCCTGGCGAATCCGGACCTGTTCCTGTTTCGCGCCGTCGGGCGCTCGCACGGCATGCTGCTGCGCGAGGCGCAGGCGCTGGGCCTCAGCGAGACGCCGCGCACCACGGTCGTCGCCTGCGTCGTGCAGGACGGGCGCGCGCACTGGTCGCATGTCGGCGACTCGCGCCTGTATCTGGTGCGCAAGGGCGAAGTGCTGGTGCGCACGCGCGACCATACCCTGGTGCAGCAGCTCATCGACGAAGGCAAGCTGCGCGAAAGCGAGGCCGGCTCGCACCCGGAGCGCAACCGGCTGCTGCAATGCGTAGGCGGCGCGCACACGCCGCGCATCGCGCCGACGGCGCACGCGCGCCTGGAGCGCGACGACATCGTGCTGCTGTGCTCGGACGGCTTCTGGGGCCCGCTCAGCCCGCGTCAGATCCTCGCCGGGCTGGTAAGCGGCGGCATCGCGGAGGCGATCGTGCGCCTGTGCGCGCTTGCACAGGAGCGCGCGGGACCCGATTGCGACAACGTGTCGGCGGTGGCGCTCGCCTGGGGCGAGGACGCCGCGCCGTTTCGCGACGGCCCGAGCACGGTACCGCTGGCCGAGATGTCCACCGAGGTGCAGGACTTCGGCGCGAGCGATGCGGAGTACCTGCGCATGACGGACGACGACATCGAGCGCGCGGTCGCCGACATCAAGAACGCGCTCAAGCGGCGCGCGCCGCGATGAAGCGGCTGGTGCTCGCCTCGGCCAACCCCGGCAAGCTGCGCGAGATGTCGGCGCTGCTGCGGCCGCTCGGCGTGCAGGTGGTGGCGCAGAGCGCGCTCGGCGTCGCCGAGGCGGAAGAGCCGCACGACAGCTTTCTCGAGAACGCGCTCGCCAAGGCGCGCCATGCGGCGCGCGCGAGTGGGCTGCCGGCGCTGGCCGACGATTCCGGGCTGTGCGTGGACGCCCTCGGCGGCGCGCCGGGGGTGCATTCGGCGTACTTCGCGGGCCGCGAGGGCGGCCGCGAGGCGCGCGACGCGAGGAACAACGCCAAGCTCCTGGCCAGCCTGGGCGACGATCGCAAGGCGCACTATCGCTGCGTCATGGCGCTGGTGCGAAACGCGGACGACCCGGAGCCGCTGGTTGCCGAAGGCGCCTGGCACGGCGAGATCGCGCGTGCGCCGCGCGGCGCCAACGGTTTCGGCTACGACCCACTGTTCCTCGTCGCGGCGCGCGGCCTCACCGCGGCCGAGCTGCCCGAGGAGGAGAAAAACCGCATCAGCCACCGCGGCCGCGCGGCGGCGCGCCTGCTGGAGCTGCTGCGGTGAGCGCCGTGGTGCGTGCGCCGCACGAGGTGCGCTTCGCCGCGCTGCCGCCGCTCGCGCTCTATGCGCACCTGCCCTGGTGCGTGCGCAAGTGCCCTTACTGCGATTTCAACTCGCACGAGAAGTCCGACGCATTGCCCGAGCGCGAATACGTCGATGCCCTCGTCGCCGACCTGGAAGGGATGCTGCCCTCGGTCTGGGGGCGGCGGGTGGCGAGCCTGTTCATCGGCGGCGGCACGCCGAGCCTGTTCGCGCCCGAGTCGATCGACGCCTTCCTCGGCGCGGTGCGCGCGCGCGTGCCGCTCGAGCCCGGCGCCGAGATCACGCTCGAGGCGAATCCGGGAACCGCCGAGGCGGGACGCTTTCGCGGTTACCGTGCCGCGGGCGTCAATCGCCTCTCGCTCGGCATCCAGAGCTTCGACGACGCGCAGCTCAAGGCGCTGGGGCGCATCCACTCGGCGGCCGAGGCGCGCGCCGCCATCGAGATGGCGCAGGCGGTGTTCGACAACGTGAATCTCGACATCATGTACGGGCTGCCGCAACAGACGCTCGCTGAAGCGCGCGCCGACACCCGCGCCGCGCTGGCGTTCGGCACGACGCATTTCTCCGCCTATCAGCTGACGCTCGAGCCGAACACCGTCTTCTACCGCAAGCCGCCGCCGTTGCCGGCGCACGATGCCTGCGCGGACATGCAGCTCGCGGTGGAGGCGCTCGCCGCCGAGGCGGGCTTCGAGCACTACGAAACGTCGGCCTTTGCGCGACCCGGCATGCGCTGCCGGCACAATCTCAACTACTGGGAATTCGGCGATTACCTGGGGCTGGGCGCCGGCGCGCACGGCAAGCTTTCGTTCGCCGACCATGTCACGCGCCACGAGCGCGCCAAGCAGCCGCGCGAGTACATGGCGCAGGCGGGGAGCATCGTGGAAAAGCCGGTCTCGGCGCGCGAGCTGCCGTTCGAATTCATGCTGAACGCGTTGCGCCTGGTGCAGGGGGTGCCCGCCGGGCGCTTCGAGGAGCGCACCGGGCTGCCGCGCGCCGCCGTGGCGCGCAGGCTTGCCGCTGCCGAGGAGAAGGGGCTGCTGGAGAAGGACCCGGCGCGCATCCGCCCGACGCGGCGCGGGCGGCTGTTTCTCAACGATCTGCTGCAGCTGTTCCTGGCGTGACGGTCCGATGCGCCTGGACAAATGGCTGTGGGCGGCGCGCTGGTTCAAGACGCGCGGCCTGGCGCAGCAGGCGATCGCCGCGGGCCGGGTCAAGCTGCACGAGGAAAAGACCAAGCCCGCGCACCCGCTGAAGGTGGGCGACCGGCTCGAGATCCGGATCTCGGATTCCGTCTGGCACGTCCAGGTCGCCTCGCTTTCGGACAGGCGCGGGCCGGCCACCCAGGCGCGAAAGCTCTACGCGGAAACCGAGGCGAGCCGCGCCGAGCGTGAGCGGCGCGCCGACCTGCGGCGCTTTGGCGCCGAGCCGACCGCCGCCCTCAAGGGCCGGCCTACCAAGCGCGACCGGCGCAAGCTCGACGCGCTCAAGGGCTGATTCAGCGCCTGCGGTAGACGAGGTCGCGGACTTCGTGGCCGAGCTTCACGCCGCGCTGCTCGAACTTCGTCGCAGGGCGCTCGCGTGGGGCGGCGCGCATGAGCATCGGCTCGGCGTCCAAGACCTCGGCCATCTGCGCGGCGTAGTCCGGCCAGTCCGTCGCCGCGTGCAGG
>JAOUGZ010000327.1 GCA_029865405.1 Betaproteobacteria bacterium | reverse complement strand
CGGCATGGCAAAGTACGGCGTGCCGGGCTACCGCCTGCCGCGCAAGCACCTCGACGGCGAGATCAACCGCATCATCGCCATGGGCGTCGAGGTGCGACCCAACACGCGCATCGGCAAGGACGTGGCGCTGAAGGACCTGGAAAAGGACTACGACGCGGTGCTGTTGGCACTTGGCTGCAAGGCGGGAAAGCCGATGCCGGTGCCGGGCGCCGACGCGCCCAACGTCATCAGCGGCGTGGCGTTCCTGGAAGCCTTCAACCAGGGGCGCCTGGCGGCGGTCGCCGGCCGCGTGGTGGTTGTCGGCGGCGGCGACACCTCGGTCGACGTGGTGTCGGTGGCGCGGCGCCTGGGCTACGTCGAGGGCACGCAGGAAACCGAGCGGCCCGAGTTCGTGGTCATGGGACATACCGCGCACGACGTCTCTACGCTTGCCGCTCGCCAGGGCGCCGAGGTGATGCTCACCTCGATGCAGCCGATCGAGGAGATGAACGCCGCCAAGCACGAGATCGAGGACGCGCAGCGCGAGGGCGTCAAGATCCAGGGCAACCTCCTGCCCAAGAAGGTGCTCGTCGACGAAAAGAGCGGGCGCGCCAAGGCGCTGCGGCTGATCGAGGTACAGTGGGACAAGGGCAAGTTCACGGAGAAGCCCGGCACCGAGCGGGACGTAGAGGCCGACCTGATCGTCGTCGCGATCGGGCAGGCGGGCGACCTGACGGGCATGGAAGAGCTCGACAACGGCAAGGGCCTGATCGCCGCCGACAAGTTCTACCAGCTGCCCAACCGCCCCGGCGTGTTCGCCTGCGGCGACATCATCCGGCCGCACCTGCTCACCACGGTGATCGGGCAGGGCTCGATCGCCGCCGACAGCATCGACCGCTACCTGGGCAGGAAGGAAATGGCCAAGCGGCCGAAGGTCGACGTGCACCACTTCAACCTGCTCGACAAGCTGCGCGAAGTGAACCTCGAGCCAGGGAAGTACGCGTCTTCCGCGGAAAACGGCCCGCGCCCCATCGACCAGGGCGTGCGCGGCACCTCCGAGCAGGGCAAGGCGGTGGGCGGCTTCGCCGTCCACAACTACGAGGACCGCGGCGCGGCCGAGGTGTGCCTGTCGGGCGAGCTGTTCCTCGGCCATTTCCCCCACCAGGCGCGCATCAAGCGCACCGAGGTCGGCCCTTCGGCCGAGGAAGTGCTCGGACATTTCGAGGAGCGCATGGTCGGGTTCACCGACAAGCAGGCGGTCGACGAAGCCAAGCGCTGCATGAGCTGCGGCATGTGCTTCGAGTGCGACAACTGCGTGATCTACTGCCCGCAGGTCGCGGTCAAGCGCACGCCGAAGTCGGAGGCGACCATGGGCCGCTACGTCTACACCGACTACGACCTGTGCATCGGCTGCCACATCTGCGCCGACGTCTGCCCGACCGGCTACATCAAGATGGGCATGGGCGATCACTGAGCGCCCGCAGATGACGCGCATTGCCGCCGGGATCCTCGCCGCCGTGCTGGCGCTCGCCGCGTACGCCCAGGCACCCAAGTTCAAGATCGAGCGCGGCGAAGCCTGCGTGGCGCCGACCGGGGAGATGCGCCGCGACCACATGGAGTTTCTCCTGCACCAGCGCGACCGCACCCTGCGCGAGGGCGTCCGCACGACGCGCTTCAGCCTGAAGAGCTGCGTCGACTGCCACGCCAGCCGCGAGACCGGCAGCGTGCTCGGCAAGGAAGGCTTCTGCTCGAGCTGCCACGCGTACGCGGCGGTGAAGCTCGACTGCTTCGAGTGCCATACGCCGATGCGCCAGGCGAAGGCCACGCCGTGAACCCGGAGCGCCGCCAGCTTCTGGGATGGGGCGCGGCCGCCGCTGCGGGCGTGGCGCTGGCGCCGGGCCTGCGCCTCGTAGAGCTCGCGCTCGCGCGCTCGCCCGAGGAGGCGGCCTCCGCACTGAAGCGCTGGGGCCTGCTCATCGACATCGCCAAGTGCGCGGACTGCGACGCCTGCGTCACCGCCTGCCACGACGAGAACGGCGTCACCGCGCATGGCCGCCCGGCGACCGACCCGCAATGGATCCGTAAGGTAAGCCTGCGCGACCGGCATACCGGCTTCGCGCAGACGCTGCCGCTCATGTGCCAGCACTGCGAGCACCCGCCGTGCGTCGACGTCTGCCCCACCGGCGCCTCGTTCAAGCGTGCCGACGGCATCGTGCTCGTGGACAAGCACACCTGCATCGGCTGCCGCTACTGCGTCATGGCCTGCCCGTTCGGCGCGCGCTCGTTCGTGCACGAGCCGGTCAGCGGCCAGAAGCCCGACGTGCCGCGCGGCAAGGGCACGGTCGAGTCGTGCACGCTGTGCGTACATCGCGTGGACCGCGGCGAGACTCCGGCGTGCGTAGAGGCCTGCAACCGCGACGGCGGCAAGGCCATGTCGTTCGGCGACCTGAACGACGCCGCATCGGAAATCCACCGACGACTGAAGCACGAGGCCTCGCGCGAGATCCGCGCCGACCTGGCGCTGAACACCGGCGTGCGCTACCAGGGGCTTTGAGCATGGCGAGCGTCCAGTACCGCGAGATCGAGGGCAGGAGCGCCGGCTTCTACGCGCTGCTCGGCGTGCTCGCGCTCGTCATCGCCGCCGGTCTCGGCGCGGCCTGGACCATGGAGCATCACGGCCACGTCATCACCGGGATGACCAACCGCATCGTCTGGGGCACGCCGCACGTCTTCGCGGTGTTCCTCATCGTGGCAGCCTCGGGCGCGCTGAACGTCGCCTCGGTCGCCTCGGTGTTCGGCCGCGAGCTCTACAAGCCGCTCGCGCGGCTCTCCGGGCTGCTCGCCGTGACGCTGCTCGCCGGCGGGCTCGCGGTGCTCGTCCTCGACCTCGGGCGGCCCGAGCGCCTCGTCGTGGCGATGACGCACTACAACTTCAAGTCGATCTTCGCGTGGAACATCTTCCTCTACACCGGCTTTTTCGCCATCGTCGCGCTGTACCTGTGGACGATGTTCGAGCGGCGCATGAACGGCTATACCGCCCGGGCCGGCGTGCTCGCGTTCCTGTGGCGGCTGGTCCTCACCACCGGCACGGGCTCGATCTTCGGCTTTCTGGTCGCGCGCGAGCCCTACGACAGCGCGCTGCTCGCGCCGCTGTTCATCGTCATGTCGTTCTCCTTCGGCACGGCGGCGTTCGTGCTGGTGCTGATGGCGGCGTGCCGCTGGAGCGGCCGGCCGCTCGGCGACGAGCTGCTCGCGCGCCTGGGGAACCTCCTCGGCATCTTTGTCGCCGCCGTGCTCTATTTCGTCGCCGTGCATCACCTCACCAACCTCTACATCGCGCGCCAGCTCGACCTGGAGCGCTTCCTGCTCCGGGACGGCGGCATTTACACGGCGCTGTTCTGGATCGGGCAGGTCCTCGTCGGCGGCGTCGTGCCGCTGGTGCTCGTCTTCGCGGTGCGCACGCGCGCCGCGCTCGCGGCGGCCGCGGCGTGCGTCATCGCGGGCGGCCTGGCGCAGATCTACGTCATCATCATCGGCGGCCAGGCCTACCCGCAGCAGATGTTTCCGGGCAAGGACGTGGCGAGCAGTTTCTTCGACGGCGTGGTGGCAAGCTACGCGCCGAGCCTGCCCGAGGTGGCGCTCGGCCTGGGCGGCGTGGGGCTGGCGCTCGCGCTCACGGTCATCGGGCTCAAGGTGCTGCCGTTCCTCCCGACCAGGGCATGAACCGGCTCTTCATCTCGGCCGCGCACAAGTCCTCGGGCAAGACGACGCTGTGCCTCGGCCTCGCCGCGGCGCTGCGCGCGCGCGGCGAGGCGGTGCAGCCGTTCAAGAAGGGCCCCGACTACATCGATCCGCTGTGGCTGGGCCTCGCCGCCGGGCGCCCCTGCTACAACCTCGATCCCTACCTGAGCGGCGCCGAGGAGCTGCGCGCCGAGTTCGCGCGGCGCATGCAGGGCGCCACGCTCGGCCTGGTGGAGGGCAACAAGGGCCTGTACGACGGGCTGGCGCTGGACGGCAGCAACAGCAACGCTGCGCTCGCGGCCCTGCTCGGCACGCCGGTGGTGCTGGTGATCGACGCGCGCGGCATGACGCGCGGCATCGCGCCGCTGATCCTCGGCTTTCAGGCCTTCGACCCCAGCATTCGCATTGCCGGCGTGATCCTGAACCAGCTCGGTGGCGCGCGCCACGAGGCGAAGCTGCGCGCGGTGATCGCGCACTACACCGGCGTGCCGGTGCTCGGCGCGGTGCAGACCGACGAGCGCCTGACAATCGTCGAGCGCCACCTCGGGCTCGTGCCGAGCAATGAGGCCGACGCCGCGCGCGCGCGCGTCGAGGAGA
>JAOUGZ010000326.1 GCA_029865405.1 Betaproteobacteria bacterium | reverse complement strand
CCAGGCAGCGCGCGCGGGCGTGGATTGGGGAGCGTACCGGGTTCTGCGCACCGGCACATGCCCAATCGGCCCCGTCGCTATCCCCCTGCCCGCCAACCTGGCCGGCTTCGTTGCCGAGGTGACCTGCACGTCGTACGGGATGGAGACAGAGGGTGGCACCCCGGTGTCCACCTACCTGATCGTCGCCACCGGCTGCAACGCCTCGCCCTGCAGCAGCGGCACGGGGGCTACCTACGTGGAGCGACAACTGCAGTTGCTGGTGGCGAACTAATGGACGGGGAATCGGATAAAGGGCAATATCCGGTGTTTACAGAAATCCCATTGACAACAAGCGGTTATTGATTTAATTTCAAGTTAAATCAGGAAGTTGGGGGCAATACCCGGAATGAAGTGGCCATTTACGCGCACGACACGCGAACCCGGCTGGCTGGCTGTGAGCCTGCAATCGGGCGAGTTGAGCTTCGTGCATGGGCAGTACGCCCCGGGCGGGTCGGCCACGGTGGACGTGTGCCGCACGCAGGCCTACGCGGGAAATTTCGAGGCCGCGCAGCACGTGGCCCGCGAGCATGATCTGGGCCGTTACCAATGCTCGACGCTGCTTGCGCCCGGCGAATACCAGGTGCTGCTGGTCGAGGCGCCCAATGTGCCGCAGGCGGAATTGAAGACAGCCATCCGCTGGCGCATCAAGGATCTGCTCGATTACCACGTCAACGACGCAACGGTCGACGTGCTCGCGGTGCCGCCCAGTCCGGCGGGCGGCGAGCGCGCGCAGTCGATGTATGCCGTAACCGCCCGCAACGATCTCATCCAGTCCTGCATCGGCCGCTTCGAAAGCGCCCGTATTCCTCTGTCCGTCATCGACATTCCCGAGACGGCGCAACGCAATGTCGCCGCCCTTTTCGAGCGCGATGACCGTGGCCTGGCGATGCTTTACATGGGCAGCAACGAGGGCTTGCTGACAATAAACTACCGCGGCGAGCTGATGCTCGCGAGGCGCATCGACCTCGGCGTGCAGGCCATGGCGTCGACCTCGGGCGCGGCACGCGAGGAGCAGTTCCAGCGCGTTCTGCTCGAGCTGCAGCGCACCTTTGACCACTTCGACCGGCAATTCGCGTACGTGCCGGTGGCGAAGCTGATGCTCGCGCCCGATCCCGAGCAGACCGGACTGCTGGAGTTCCTGGCAGGCAACCTGGACATTCCCGTGGAGCGCGTGCGCCTTTCTGCGGCAGTCGATTTCGGCGCGCGTGCGGAGCTCGAGCCGCAGGAGGAATGGCGTTTTTTCCACTTGATCGGCGCCGCACTGCGGCACGAATCGAAGGTGTTGTAGGGCATCCGGCGTGAGCCAGCAGATCAATCTCTTCAATCCGCTCTTCATGCGCAAGAAGAAGTACTTCTCTGCGCGCACCATGCTGCAGAGCCTGGGATTGATCGCGCTCGGCATGCTGGCGATTTACGCGTACGCGTTGTGGCAAGCGAGCGACCTCAGGCAACTCGCCGCGAGCTACAGCGGCCAGTTGGCCGCCCAGCGTGCCCAGTTCGTTTCGTTGAGCGGGCAGGGGCGCAGCAAGTTGCTCGAGGCAGAAGCGGCCCGTCTGGAGGGCGACCTGAGGGTGCGGCGCGGCGTGCTCGACGTCATGCAGGGCGGCGCCGGGCTCGGCAACACGAGCGGTTTCTCGCGCTTTTTCGCCGCGTTCGCCCGGCACCCCATGCGCGGGGTGTGGCTGACGGGATTCAGCGTCGGCGACAACGGCAATGTCCTCAATGTTCGCGGCCGCGTGCTGCACGCCGACCTGGTACCGGAATACCTGAAGCTGCTGAACAAGGACGATGTGATGCGCGGCCGCCTGGTCACCGAACTCAAGCTCGTCGCCAGGGACGAATCGGGCGTACGGCGGAGCGCCGCGGCGGGCGTCGCTACGAGCCCGTCGCGTTTCATCGAGTTCGACTTGTCCGCGCCCCTGCGGCTTGCGGATGCAGGCGGGTCGGCGACGAAGGCGGGGCGGTAGTGAAAGCCCTGCTCAAGCGATATGCGGACCGTATCGACAACGCGACGCTGCGCGAGCGCGTGCTGCTTTTCCTGGCGGCGGCGCTGATCCTGGTATTCGTCGTGAATGGCGCTCTCATCAAGCCCTTGCGCGACTCACAGAGGCGGTTGAGCTCGGACATTGCGCAGAACGAACGTGAACTGCGCACCATCCAGACCGAGGTGCAACGTTTGGCGGGCGCAAGCGGCGGTGCTGCCGATGCGCGCAATCGCGAGCGCGTCGCGCTCCTGCGCTCGGAGATCCTGGCGCTTGACGCGCGAATTGCCGAGGAGCAGCGACGCTTTACCACGCCGCAGCGCATGCGAGACGTGCTTGAGGAAATGCTCCAGCGCGACAGGCGCTTACGTCTGGTCGACCTGAAGACCTTGCCGGTGACGGACTTGGCTGCGACCCAGGGGCAGGCGGGCCGCCGCGTGTTCCGACACGGCGTCGAATTGACGGTTGCGGGAAGCTATCTCGATCTGCACGCCTACCTGTCGGCGCTCGAAGGATTGCCGACGCAACTTTACTGGGGCCGCGCGGAGATGTCGGTCAGCGAATATCCGGTGGCAATGCTCAAGCTCACCGTGTTCACGTTGAGCCTGGATCAGGCCTGGCTGGTCGTATGAAGCGCGCGCTCGCCTTCCTGCTGCTCAGTTGCGCCGGCGCGGCCTTCGCGCAGCGCGCGGCGCTCGTGGACCCAACTCGTCCGCCACTGCCGGCTGGCGAGCCCACCGCCAAGGAATCCGCCCCGGCCGGTCCGCAGCTCCAATCCATACTGATATCGCCGACGCGCCGCGTGGCAGTGATCAGCGGAAATACCGTCGTGCAGGGCGGCAAGTACGGCGACGCCACGGTGGCCGCGATATCCGAAGGCGCGGTGCTGTTGCGGTATGCCGATCGCAAAGAGACGCTGCACCTCATTCCCGGCGTGATCAAGCGCGAGCGGCGTGCCGACGCCGAGGCGCAATCGCACAAAGGAAATTCAAGATGAAGTACTTTATCGCTTGCCTCGGTGTGTTCCTGATGGCCGCCTGCGCCACGCCGCCGCCTCGGCCGACCAGCGTGGATCCGGCGATCACCGGTGAGGTCGACAAGGCACTTGCCGGTCCCGGACCGCAGCAGGTCCAGGTGCCGCGCCAAGGGCTTCTGCCCCCGCTGCGCATGGAAATGCCGAGCGTCGAGGGGCGCCCCATCGATCCGCGATTCGACCTGTCGGTCAGCAATGCACCGGCCGCCCAGGTCTTCATGGCGATCGCCTCCGGGACGCGCTACTCGATGCTCCTCAACCCGGGCGTCACCGGCATGATCACGGTCAATCTGAAGGACGTCACGGTGCATGAGGCCCTGGATTCGCTGCGCGAGCTCTATGGCTACGATTTCCGCTTTGACGGCTCGCGCATCTTTGTGCAACCGGCCGGCCTGCAGACCAAGATCTACCGCGTCAATTACCTGCTGGGCCTGCGCCGCGGTACCAGCGAGCTGCGGGTGCAGTCGGGATCGCTCGCGGACTCCGCCAGCCCCTCCAGCCCGCCGGCGCCTTCGTCGACCACGTCGCCGCTCCCTGCAGCAGGCGGCGCGGCGCGTTCGATGGACAGCACGCGCGTGACGACCAGCATCGTGAACGATTTCTGGGGAGACTTGCGCAGCGCCCTGACGGCAATCGTCGGCACCGGAGAGGGCCGCGGCGTGGTGGTTACCCCCCAATCGGGCGTCGTGCTGGTGCGCGCGTTTCCGACCGAACTGCGCGCCGTGGAGAACTACCTGCACCAGACGCGCCTCGTTGTCGAGCGACAAGTGATGCTCGAAGCGAAGGTGATCGAGGTCACCCTGGCGGAGGGATTCCAGGCGGGCATTAACTGGGGACTGTTCCGCACGCACGACAGCCCTCGCGGATCGATCGGCCAGATCGGCAACAATTCGACGCTCGGCAGCAATGCGAGCACCACAACACTGAGCAGCCAGGGTCTCACGGTGAATCCGGCGGCCGGCACGCTCGCATCCGCCGCGACACTGGCAGGAAATGGCGGCGCGGTCTTCGGTCTGGCGTTCCAGACCTCCAATTTCGCGGCGCTGCTGCAGTTCCTGGATTCGCAAGGCACCACGCAGGTGCTTTCCAGTCCGCGCATCGCGACCCTGAACAACCAGAAAGCGGTGCTCAAGGTCGGCACGGACGAGTTCTTCGTCACCAACGTGGCCACGGTGACGACTACCACGGGCACCACCTCTCAGCAGACCCCGACGGTCACCGTGGCGCCTTTCTTCTCCGGGATCATGCTTGACGTCACGCCGCAGATCGA
>JAOUGZ010000325.1 GCA_029865405.1 Betaproteobacteria bacterium | reverse complement strand
CATCGTCGAGCACGCGGGTCAGGTGCTTCAGCTTTTCCGCTGCAATCGTGCTCCCCGCGACTTCCTCGACCACCACGCCGACGCGCGAGCGCGTGCCGAACGGCACCACGACGCGGTCACCGACGCGTGCATCGGCGTCCGCCGAGCGCGCATAGTCGAAAAGCGTCGCGAGCGGCACGTCCAGCGCGACGCGCAGTACCGTCATTGCCTGGGGCGAGCGGGATTTTTCGGCGACACAAACCGGAAAGCCCGCAAAGGCTTATTTTTTTTTGTTGATCCCGTGTATCGCGATTGCATCCGTAAGCCTTGCCGTGGAAAGGTATTCTTCCAGCGCGCCGGGGGTGTGGATAACAATGTGAATAAGCCGGTCATGCCACCGTCACGCAGTCCTGCCGCTGGCGACGCGTGCCCGCGCGTTCCGGCATGAGTATGTTTTTGTGGCTTAAATTCAATAAGTTGCGACGCGATAGGCGTCGAATCTCAAAAAATGCCCCTTCCACAGAGCGAGAACGTGTCTTTGTGCATAAGTCAAGTGTTTCGTTGCGCCCGGCTACGCAGCTTTCGGCTGTAAGTGCGCACTTCGTCCACCAGCGCGGCGACGCTTTCCACCGGCGTATGTTGCGAGATGCCATGGCCAAGATTGAATACGTGGCCCGGCGCGGCGCCGAATGCGTCGAGCACGCTGCGTACCGCATGGCGCACGGTGTCGGGCGGCGCGAAAAGGGCCGCAGGATCGAGATTGCCCTGCAAAGCGACACGCGCGCCGATGCGTGCGCGCGCCGCGGCCGGATCCACCGTCCAGTCGAGCCCGACGGCGTCGCAGCCGCTCGCCGCCATCGCCTCCAGCCAGGCGCCGCCGCCCTTGGTGAAAAGAATCGACGGCACCTTCTGCCCGCCACTCTCGCGCTTCAGGCCGGAAAGGACGCGCCGCGCATAGGCGAGCGAGAACTCCTCGTAGCCGGCATGGCTGAGCTGCCCGCCCCAGGTGTCGAAGAGCATCACCGCCTGGGCGCCGGCCTCGATCTGCGCATTGAGGTAATCGGTGACGGCGCGCGCGTTCACGTCGAGAATCCGGTGCAGCAGGTCGGGTCGTGCGTAGAGCATCGTCTTCAGCGCGCGCCAATCGTCGCTGCCGGCGCCTTCCACCATGTAGCAGGCGAGCGTGAACGGGCTGCCGGCGAAACCGATGAGCGGCACCCGCCCGGCGAGCGCCTTGCGGATTTCGCGCACGGCGTCGATCACGTAGCGCAGCCGGTCGGGGTCCGGCGCGCGCAGCGCGCGGATGGCGCGCTCGTCGCGCAAGGGGTGCGCGAAGCGCGGGCCCTCGCCATCGGCGAAGCCGAGGCCCAGACCCATCGCGTCCGGCACGGTGAGGATGTCGGAGAACAGAATCGCCGCGTCCAGGGGAAAGCGCTCGAGCGGCTGCAGCGTCACTTCCGTGGCGAGCGCGGGCGATTGCGCGAGCGCCATGAAGCTGCCGGCGCGCTCGCGCGTGGCGCGGTACTCGGGCAGGTAGCGCCCGGCCTGGCGCATGAGCCATACCGGCGTGTACGGGGTGGGCTCGCGCGCCAGCGCGCGCAGCAGCGTGTCGTTGCTCAAAGGAGCTTGCCGGTGATGTGCCGCCACTCGGCCGGGCTGACCGGGGTGATGGACAGCCGGCTGCCGGGCCGCAGCAGCCACATCTTGGCGAGCGGCTTTTGCCGGCGCAGCTCGGCGAGCGGCACGAGGCGCGTTTTCTTCAGCGCGCGCACGTCCACCATCACCCAGCGCGGCATCGTGCGCTTCGATTTCGCGTCGTAGTAGTCGCTGCGGCGATCGAATTGCGAGGGGTCCGGATAGGCGGCCGAGGCGACTTCGGCGAGGCCGGCGATGCCGGGCTCGGCGCAGCTCGAGTGGTAGAACAGCACGCCGTCGCCCACGCGCATGGCATCGCGCATGAAGTTGCGCGCCTGGTAATTGCGCACGCCGCTCCAGGGCGTGATGCGGCCCGGCGCGGCGAGCGCGTCGTCGATCGAGCACTCGTCGGGCTCGGACTTCATCAGCCAGGAGGGCATGGTCCGGGAATTGTAGTGCGCAAGGGGTGGCCCCCCGCTTGTGCCGGTGGGCTCGCTCCCGAACCCTGTGCTTGATCAGGGTGGTCGCTTGCCGGTCACCTCAGGTTCGTCCGGCACCCGAAGGAGGGACGATCACAACAGTGACGCTAGGGTCCGCAACCTAGGGAAGCTATCGGTTCGGAAATATGAGCCCGGTCGAACACAGCAGGGGACATCGAACACGGTGAAGCTAGAACAGCTTTTCCTGCTTGGCGAGCGCCGCTTCCAGCCTCGCCTCGATCAAGGAGATTCTACGCTTGGCCTCTCCCATGTCAAAGCCTTCGCCCAGGCGCATGCTCAGCAGCTCGTGCGCGACGTTGAGCGCCGCCATGACGGCGATGCGCTCCGTGCCGGCGACCTTGCCGGCCTGCTTGATCTCGTTCATCTTGCCTTCGAGGTAGGCCACCGCCTGCAGCAGCGCCTCGCGCTCCGCGTCGCTGCAGGCGACACGGTAACTGCGCCCGAGCAGCGTGACCTCGAGGGTCTTCGCGCCGTCGGCTGCGCGCTTCTCGTTGGCGCTCACTCGGGCAGGCGCGTCAGCAGCTGCTCGACCTTGGCGCGCGCGCCATCGATCTTCTCGTTCAGCCGCTTGGCGTCGTTGCGGGCGCTCGCCAGCTCCTGGCGCAGCGCGATGTTCTCGGCGCGCAGCCGCTCGCACAGTCCGACGAACTGCGCCACCTTCGATTCGAGCGAATTAAACTCCGCCTCCACGCGGCACACTATGTTCGAAAACCGCCACTGCGTCAAGAAATAAGGGGCGGTTCTGAATGTGTTTCCTGAGAAGGTCTTAGCGCTGCCGGCGTGTCCTGACGGCCTCCAGAATCCGACAAACTTCGTCAGCGCCGTCGAGCAGGCGGGGGGTGTGCCGCTGCAGCAAGTCGGGCCGGATGGCGTAGAGGTTGCCCCCGCGGACCGCGGCCAATGCCGGGAAGGCCCGCCAGGCGTCCAGCCAGGCCGGGTGTGCGCCGTTGGCGCCGCTCGCGATGATCACCTCGGGGTCGGCGCGGAGCACGCTCTCGCGGCCGACCTGCGGCGCGAGCGCCGGCAGGTCCGCGAGGACGTTCTCGCCGCCGCACAGTCGCATCACCTTGCTGATCACGTGATCGCCGCTTACCGTGACGAGCGGCCGGTCCCACACCTGGTAGAAAACGCGCACGCGCGCGCGCGTGGCATGGCGGCGCGCGAGGTCGGCGGTGCGGGCGCGAAATGCCTGCGCCGCGGCACTCGCCGCCGCCTCGGTGCCGGCGAGCCGCCCGAAGGTCTCCAGCGTGCGCGCGATGTCCTCGAGTTCACGCGGCTCCGAGCGGAACACCGGCAGGCCGAGCGCCGCGATGCGCTCGACCGCGCGGGCGCTGCCGGCATTGGGCCAGGCGAGCACCAGGTCGGGCCCGAGCGCCACCAGCGCCTCGAGATCGATCGACGCCTCGCTGCCCACGCGCGGCAGACGCTGCGCCTCGGGCGGGAAGTCGCTGTACTGCGAGGCGCCGACCAGGCGCGCGCCGGCGCCCGCGGCGTACATCAACTCGGTGAGGTGCGGCGCGAGGCTTACGATGCGCCGGGCGGGCGCCGCGAGCACGAGCGGGTTGCCGTAATCGTCCGTCACGCGCACCTCGGCCTGGGCGGTGCAGGCCGCGAATACGAGGACGCCGAGCATTGCGCGCGTCATGGCGGTTTGTATAATCGCTGGCGTAGTCAGCTGCAAGGTGTCTTCGCGCAGATTCGCTGCGCGAGGATGAAACGGGAAACAGGTGAGCGCTCCGGGTACCCGCGGAGCGCGATCCCTGTACTGCCCCCGCAACGGTAAGCGAGGCGGCGTGCCACCCGGCCACTGTGGAGCCATTCCACGGGAAGGCGGCACGCCCGGCGCGAAGTTCCAGCGCCCGCTCGCGAGTCCGGAGACCGGCCTTGCAGTATTGCTCTACCGCTTTGGGGCGTCGGGGATGACGCCGGGAGGGTCTTGCCATGCGTTTCGCCATCTTCGCGCTGCTCGCCGCGCTCGCGCCGGCGTCGCTCGCGCAACCTGCGGCTCCGGTAGACGCGGTCATCATCACTGCCACGCGCTTCCCTGACTCCAAGCGGGATCTGCCCGTGGGCGTCACGGTGATTACGGCGGAAGACATCCAGCGGTCCGCCACCTCGAACTTGCCTGAGATCCTGGCGCAGTTCGGCCTGCTCCACGTGCGCGACAACGCCGGCACCCCGAACCAGCAGGTGGACCTGCGCGGATTCGGG
>JAOUGZ010000324.1 GCA_029865405.1 Betaproteobacteria bacterium | reverse complement strand
CGGCCCGAGCTGCGCGGCGGCGATCTTGAGATGTCTTGCCATGGCGGATCCTAGAGTTGCAAAGGGGTGTTCCAGGCGGCGAGCTGCGCCATCTCGGGCACCTGCCGCCCGAGCGGCTCGAGCGCGGCGCTCGGCGCGCGCGCGAGGAAGCGCCCGCGCCCGCGCTCGGCGTTGAGCTTGCCCTCATCGACGATCACCTCGCCGCGCGAAAGCACGGTCACCGGCCAGCCTCTCAGCTCGCGCCCTTCGTAGGGGGTGTAGCCGGTGCGGTCGTGCACCAGCGCCTTGGTGATGCGCACCTTCTTCTCGGGATCCCAGATCGCGAGGTCGGCGTCCGCGCCGACCGCGATCGCGCCCTTTCTCGGCGCGAGGCCGTAAATCTCGGCGTGGCGCGTGGCGGTGAGCTGCACGAACTCTTGCAGTGTGATGCGCCCGGCCTGCACGCCGAAGGTGAATAGCAGCGGCAGCCGCAGCTCCAGGCCCGGCACGCCGTTCGCCATTTCCTTGAAGGTGGTGGCCTCGCCCTTGGGGAGCTTGCCCTTCGCGTCCATGGCGTAGGGCGCGTGGTCGGACGAATACACCTGCAGCGCGCCGTCCTTCAGGCCCTGCCAGCAGGCGGCCTGCGCCGCCTCGTCGCGCGGCGGCGGCGAGCAGCAGAAAGCGGCGCCCGCGAGACCGATGTCGATGTCCTTGGCGGTGAGAAACAGGTACTGCGGGCAGGTCTCGCCGTAGACCTTGAGGCCGCGCGCGCGCGCCTGGCGGATCGCCTCGATGCCTTCGGGCGTCGAGACGTGCACGATGAGGATCGGGCAGTCGACGAGCTCGGCGAGCGCGACGATCCGCCGGATTGCCTCCGCTTCCGAGCCGCGCGTATGGCAGATGGCGTGGTAGCGCGGCAGCGTGTTGCCCTGCTTCACCATGCGCCCCGCGAGCCAGGAGATCATGCCATGGTTCTCGGCGTGCACCATGACGAGCGCGCCGTCGCGCCGCGCCGTGGCCATCACGTCGAGGATCTGCTCGTCCATGAGGCGCATGCGCTCGTAGGTCATGAAGATCTTGAACGAGCGGATGCCCGTCTGGATCGCCGCCGGCAGGTCGGTGCCGAGCGTCTGCGCGTCCGGGTTGGCGATGATGAGGTGAAAGCCGTAGTCGATCACCGCCTTCGCCTTCGCGCGCTGGTGGTAGTCCGCGAGCACCGCCGCGAGCGAGTCGCCGCGGTGCTGGGCGCAAAACGGCACGATGGTGGTGGTGCCGCCGTAGGCCGCCGATACCGTTGCCGAATAGAAGTCGTCCGCGCACATGATGCCGAAGGAGGACACCTGCTCGACGTGGCAGTGGCTGTCGACCCCGCCCGGCAGCACCAGCTTGCCGCGGGCGTCGATCGTGCGCTCGCCCTTCAGCCCCTGCCCCAGCTCGGCGATGCGCCCGCCGCGGATGCCGACGTCGCAATCGAGCGTCTTTCCGGCGGTGGCGACCTTGCCGCCGCGGATCACGAGGTCCAGGGCCATGGCCGCATTATCGGCGGCACATCCTGCCCGTCAATAACGCGCAGCGAAAGCGCGTTGACAGTCCGGGCGCGCCGCGGCGAACATGCCGCTCTCTCAGGGGGAGAACCGCCATCGAACTCACCGACCTCACGCTCGCCGAGCAGGCCGAGCTCCTGCGCCGCGGGAAAAGCTCGAGCCGCGAAATCGTCGACGCGCACCTCGCGCGCATCGAGAAACTGAACGGCAAGCTGCACGCCTTCGTCGAGGTGTACGCCACCGAGGCGCGCGCGCTCGCCGACGCCGCCGATGCGGCACGCAAAGCACGACTGCCGCTCGGGCCGCTGCACGGCCTGCCGATCGGCCTGAAGGACCTGTGCGACATCGCCGGCCGCGTCGGCACTGTCGGCTCCAAGATGTGGGCCAGGCGAGTCGCCGACACCACCTGCGCCACCGTGGAGCGGCTGCTCGCCGCGGGCATGATTCCGCTGGGCAAGCTGCATATGGTCGAGTTCGCCTTCGGCGCCTGGGGCACCAACAAGCTGATGGGCACGCCGTGGAATCCCTGGGACATGAAGCGCCATCGGGTGCCGGGCGGCTCTTCCAGCGGCACCGCGGTGGCGGTCGCCGCCGGCCTCGCGCCGATCGGCATCGGCAGCGACACTGGCGGCTCGGTGCGCGTGCCTGCGGCGTTCAACGGCCTGGTCGGCCTCAAGGTCACCTTCGGACGCATCAGCCTGCACGGCACCGGACTGCTTTCCTGGACGCTCGATTCGATCGGACCGCTCGGGCGCTCGGTGGACGACTGCGCCGAGCTGCTGCGCGTGCTCGCGGGCGCGGATGAGCGCGATCCGACCACGCTCGCGCAGCCGCCGCTCGACCTGCCCGAGCGCCTCGAGGCCAGCCGCCTGGATCGTTTTCGCATCGCACTGCCCGAGGCGAACCAGCTGCCATCGTTCATGCACCCGGCGGTGACTGCCGCGTGGCAGGACGCCGCGAAGCGGCTGGAGAAGCTCGGCGCGCAGATCGTGCCGGTGCGCCTGCCCGACTGGTACTTCGAGCTGGCGAAGCAGGTGGGCACCATCATCTCGTCCGAAGCGTTCTCATTGCACCGCGCCTACATCGAAGACCCGAAGCAGGCGATCAACCAAACGGCGCGCGAGCGCGTGACCGGCGCCGCGAAGCTGGCGCCGGGCGAGTACGCCGAGACGCTGCGCCAGATGGCGCAGCGGCGGCGCGCGTTCGACGCCTGGTTCCGTGATTTCGATGCGCTCCTCCTGCCGAGCGTCGCCGTGCCCGCGCCGGCGCTCGACGAGATCGACGAGCAGGCACCGATCCCGGCGTTCCTGACGCGGCCCGGGAACTACCTCGGCCTATGCGGCCTGGCGATGCCGGCCGGGCTGCACGAGGGACTGCCGATGAGCGTGCAGATCCTCGGGCGGCCGTTTGCGGAGAGAACCATTCTGGAGATCGGCAAGGCCTACCAGGAAGACACCGGCCACCACAAGCTGCGCCCGAAGCTCGTCCATGCCGCCTGAGCCGTCCGGCGCGGCGCGCTCGCTCGAGCGCGCTTCCGCCGACCGCATCTACTACACGCTCGCCGCGATCATCGGCGGCATCGTCACGCTTTACTTTCTCGTGGTGCCGGTGCTCGACCTCAACATCGCGTTCCACTTCTACCTGATGCTGTGGATCACGATGGCCTCGGCGTTCAACGTCGCCGCCGGCTTCTCGGGCTACATGCCCTTCGGCTTCGTCGCCTTCTACGGCGTGGGCGCCTTCACCACCGCGATCCTGGTGAAAAGCCTCGGTTTCCCGGTGCTGCTCGCGCTACCCTTTTCGGGCGCGGCGGGCGTGATCCTGGGGCTGCTGTTCGCGCCCACGCTGCGCCTTTCGGGCATCTACTTCGCCATCGTGAGCCTCGCCCTCGCCGGCATCTGCCGCCTGGTGATCTCGAACATGCCCGAGAACATCACCGGCGGCTCCTTCGGCCTGCAGCTGGGCAGCCGCGCCGAGCCGGTGCATTCGTTCTACGTGATGATGGCGGCGATGCTGCTCGCGCTCGGCGTGATCCTGTGGCTGTCGCGCTCGCGCCTGGGCAAGGCGCTGCGCGCGGTGCGCGACGACGCCGAGGCCGCCGACATGATGGGCGTGAACGTGACGCGCGTGCGCCTCTACGGCTGGCTGATCGCGGCGTTTTTCCCGGCGTTGTGCGGCGGCATCGAGGCCTGGTACACCAATGTGGTCGACACCGAGACCGCGTTCAACACGCTCACCACTGCGAAGACCGTGATCTACGCGGTGGCCGGGGGCCTGGGCACGGTCACCGGGCCGATCGTCGGCGCCGTGGTCATGGTATGGCTGGACGAACTGATCTGGCGCCGCTTCCCGCTCCTCAACTTGCTGATCCTCGGCGTGGCCACGGTGCTGCTGGTGCTGTTTCTGCCGCGCGGCATCGTCGGCACGATCCTGCGCCGCCGCCCCGAGTGGCGGCGCTACATCCCCTAGGGCGCGCGTGGAGATCCTGGTCCTCAACGGCATCATCAACGGCTTTATCGTCGGCGGCATCTACGCGCTGATCGGCATGAGCCTGACGCTGCTCTACGGCGTGCTACGCATCGTCAACTTCGCCCACGGCGAGTTCGTCATCGGCGGCTCGTTCCTCGCCTATGCCCTGTTCAGTAACCTCGGGCTCGCGCCGCTCTACGCACTGCCGGTGGCGGCACTTTCCTTCTTCGCGATGGGCTGGGGCGCGTATTACCTCTTGCTGCCGCGCCTGCAAAAGAGCGACGACCCCGAGATCATGTCGTTCCTGATGATGTACGGCGTGTCGATCGCGCTCGCCGCGGTGATGCTGC
>JAOUGZ010000323.1 GCA_029865405.1 Betaproteobacteria bacterium | reverse complement strand
TCCGGTCGTCTTCCTGATGGTCTACGCCATGACCAAGCTCGAGCTCCCCGAGGAGTTTGCCTGGGCGGCGATCTTCGTGCCGGTCGCGCTGATGTACGCGGTCTACGCGCTGGTCTACGCGTTCGTCCAGGCGCGAACGGCGAATCTGCTGTGGAACGCCGCGTACGGGCCGGGGATGCGCTTCGGCAGCTCGCTGTCGGCGTGGAAGCTCGCGCGCATCTACGTCGGCAACGTCGTCGCCGCGGCGGCGAGCGCAGGCCTGCTCATCCCCTGGGCGGTCGTGCGCACGCTGCGCTACCGGCTCGAGAGCTTCTCCGTGACCCTGGACGGCACGCCCGAGCACGAGGCGAACCCGGCGCTGGTGCGCGTCGGCGCCACCGGTCAGGAGTTCGGCGACATCTTCAACCTGGACTTCGGACTGTGAGCGTCCTGCAGGCGGTCTACTTCGACGGCAAGACCTCGCACCGGCACGCGGTGAGCATGTTCATCGCCGCCGGCCGGCTCAAGGTGGTGGGGCGCGACGTGAACGAGCAATACGACGCGCGGCGCGTGCGCCGGTCGCTGCGCGTCGCCAATACGCCGCGCTGGCTGTACCTGCCGGGCGGCGGCGCCTGCGTCACCGGGGACAACGACGCGGTGGATCGCATGACCCGCGTGCGGCGCTACGAGCGCATCCTGCACCAGTGGGAGTCGCGCCCGGCCTATGCGACGGTGGCGATTGCGCTGGTGGCGGCGGCCGTGTGGCTGCTGGTGGCGCGCGTCGTGCCGGCCGCGGTCGAGTACATCGCCGAGCGCATCCCGGTCGAGACGGAGGCGGTGCTCGGGCGAGAGACGCTGAGCAGCATGGACGAGCACGTTTTCAAGCCCTCGACGCTGTCCAAGGAGCGCCAGGCGTCGCTGGGCCAGAAGTTTGCCGCCATGGCGAGCGCGGCGGGGGAAACGGCCCGCTACCGGCTGGAGTTCCGCGCCAGCCCGGTCCTCGGCGCGAACGCGCTCGCGCTGCCCTCGGGCATCATCGTCATGACCGACGAGCTGGTCGGCAAGGCGAGGAACGACCAAGAGGTGCTGGGCGTGCTGGCGCATGAGCTCGGGCACGTGCGCTACCGCCACACCATGCGGCGCCTGCTCGAGAGTTCGGCGACCGCGCTCATCATCGCCGCCGTGACGGGCGACGTCGCCTCGGCGACGGCGCTCGCGGCGGCGGCGCCCACCGTGCTGCTGCAGCTGAAGTACTCGCGCGACAGCGAGCGCGAGGCCGACCTCTACGCAATCGACATGATGCGCAAGGCCGGCATCGACCCGCGGCATTTGACGGCGCTGCTCGGCCGCATCGAGCCGCCCCGGCGGGTGCGCCGCGTCGTGCCGAATTTCCTCTCGTCGCATCCGTCCACCGAGGAGCGGGAGGCGCTGGCGCGCGGCGGACCGGCGGACCCGGTTCCGGCCGGGGACGAGGCGCAGCAAGCCGCAGCCCCCGAGGGGCTGGTGCCGGACAAGCCCAAGCGCGCCGCGGTGGACCCGGTGCACCGGCAGATCGTGACGCTGCTCGAGCAGCGCAAATACGAGGAACTCGATCAACTGCTGGGCGGGCTGCAGCGCGCGTTCGAAGGCGATGCGGCGGGCGGCAGCGTGACGCTGGAGCAGGCGTATTTCGCGTTCGACCGGGTCCCGCGCACCGCCGAGGCAGCGCTCGACGACTGGGTCAAGATGCAGCCCGCTTCCTACGCTGCGCGCACGGCGCGCGGCTGCTTCTACTACTTCCAGGGGCTGGACGCGCGCGGCGCCAAGTTCATCGCCGAAACGCCGGAAGCGAACATCCGCACCATGAGCTTCTTCTTCGGCAAGTCGCAGGCCGACCTGGAGGGCTCGCTGGCCCTGACGCCGAAACCCTACGTCAATCGCCTGACCCTGATGTCGATCGCCCGGGTTTCGGGATCGCGCGATGAAGAGCAGGAGCACTACGCGGCGGCGCTGAAGCTCGCGCCGCAGAGCGTCGAACTGCGGCTCGCGCACATGACCAGCCTGGAGCCGCGCTGGGGTGGCAGCTACCGGGAGATGGAGGCCTACGCCAAGGAAGGTCGCGCGCAGCTGAAAGACGCGGCGGCGGCGGACCGGCTGGCCGCGCGCGTGCCCGCGTACCGTGGCGGCGAGCTGCGGCGCAAGGACGATTATGCGGGCGCCCTCGCGCACTACGACGAGGCGATCGCGCTTTACGCCGGGGCGGGCACGCTCTGCGAGCGCGCCCATGTGCTGAGCAAGCTCAAGCGCGACGCCGAGGCCTTCGCCGACGTGAAGCTGGCACTCTCCAAGATGCCCGACCACCGGCATTGCCTGAGCCAGGCGGCTTACGTGGCGAGCCGCGAGCGCGACGCAGCCGAGGCGATCGCCATGCTGACGCGCGTCATCGAGGCCGATCCGCGCTCCGTGCACGCGTTCAACCAGCGCGGCTGGCGCTTCCAGCAGGCGGGCAAGATGGAGCCCGCATACCAGGACTACCTGGCCTCCGCGCGCCTGGGCGACGGCTGGGGGCAGCTGATGGCCGGCAAGCTGCAATGGGCGGGGCTGGGCACGCCGGCAAACCGCGAGGAGGCGCTCGAGTGGCTGCGCAAGGCGGCCGAACAGGGCCACCCCGATGCGAAGTTGAGCCTGAAACAGGCCCTGGAGCAGCTCGAGAAGCGGTAGTCGCGGCCCCGCTACTGCACTCCCTCGAAATCCAGCACCACGCGCCCGAGCACTCTGCCCGCCTTCAGTTCTTCCAGAGCGCTATTGACCTGGTCCGGCCGGCGCAACTCGACCGGCGTGGCTTTCAGCTTCTTCTTCTTCGCCAGCGCCACGACTTCCTTCAGCTCCTGCAGGTTGCCGACGTAGGAGCCGACGATGCCGATGGCGCGCTGCGCGATCGGCGGCAGCGGATGCACGAGCTCGCCGCCGTACAGGCCGCAGAGCACGTAGCGCCCGCCCTTTCTCAGCGCCCCGGTGCCGAGCATCGCGGTCGCCGGCATGCCGACAAAATCGATCGAACCGGCGAGGTTGCCCATTGCCAACGCACCGAGCTTCTGCACCGCATCCGGCGCGCGCGTATCGAGCGTGAGCTTCGCCCCCTGCTTCTTCGCCGCCGCCAGCTTCGCTTCGTCCACGTCGCAGGCGATGACGTTCTTCACGCCCTTCGCCTTCAGGATCGACAGCGCGACGAGCCCGAGGCCGCCGCAGCCGATCACCGCCACCCAGTCCTTCGGCCCGAGCCTGGGCAGCTTGTTCAGGCCGCTGTAGGCCGTGATCGCCGAGCAGCCGAGCGTCGCGGCGAAGCCCTCGTCGATGCCGGCCGCGTCGATGAGGTACTTGGGATCGGGCACCAGCACGTGCGTCGAGTAGCCGCCGGGCTTCATCACGCCGAGGAACTGCGCCTTCATGCAGTAGTTGTCCTGGCCGGCCTTGCACACCGGGCACTTGCCGCAGCCGATCCACGGATAGACGATCTTCTTCTGTCCGATCTTCACGCCTTTGGCGCGCGGCCCGAGCGCCGCCACCACGCCGAAGGGCTCGTGGCCGAGCGTGAACGGCGGGATGCAGCCGCGCTCCTTCACGTAGAAGCGCTTGCCGCCGCCCCAGTCGAAGTAGCCGTCCCAGATGTGCACGTCGGAATGGCACACGCCCGAGCGCGTGATTCTCACCAGCACCTCGGTGCCGGTGGGCTTCGGCGTTTCCTGCATCACCTTCTGCAGGGGCCTGCCGTGTTCGATGATTTGGTAGCTGATCATGCCTTTGCCGCCTCCGTCAGTGCTTGATCGATGTCCCACAGGATGTCGTCCAGCGTCTCGATGCCCACCGACATGCGGATCATGTCGGGGGTGACGCCGGCCTTCAACTGCTCCTCGTCCGTCATCTGCCGGTGGGTGGTCGAGGCCGGATGGATGATGAGGGTCTTCGCGTCGCCGATGTTGGCGAGGTGGCTCATGAACTGCGCCGCCTCGATGAAGCGCTCGCCCGCCTTCGCCCCGCCCTTGATGCCGAAGTTCAGCAACCCCGACGACCCCTTCGGCAGGTACTTCTGCGCGAGCGCGTGGAACTTGTCGCCCGGCAGCCCCGGGTAGTTCACCCACGACACCTGCTTGTGGTCCTTGAGGAACTTCGCCACCGCGAGCGCATTCGCGCAGTGCCGGTCCATGCGCACGCCGAGCGTTTCGACGCCCTGCAGCAGCAGCCAGGCGTTGAGCGGCGCGAGCGTCGGGCCGAAGGTGCGCATGATCTCCATGCGCGCCTTCATGGTGAAGCCGAAGTCGCCGAAGGTCTCGTGGAAGATCACGCCGTGGTAGCCGGGGGAGGGCGTGGTGAACTCGGGAAACTTG
>JAOUGZ010000014.1 GCA_029865405.1 Betaproteobacteria bacterium | reverse complement strand
ATATGCCGTTGCGTGACGTGGGCGATCTCGTGCGCCAGGACCGACGCGAGCTCCGATTCGCTCTCGGCGGCGACCAGCAGCCCCGTATGCACGCCGACGAATCCCCCGGGCAGCGCAAAGGCATTGATCGCGGCATCGCGCACCGCGAAGAACTCGAACGCCTGGCGCGCATCGGCAATCGACGACAGCAGGCGCCGCCCGAGGCTGTCCAGGAAATCCGAGATCTCGGCGTCGTCCACGTACGCCGGGTCGCGGTAGCGGATTTCGCGCACGATGCTCTCGCCGATGCGGCGCTCGACCTGTGGCGCGATGGCCGCGCCGGCCGCATCACCGAGCTCCGGCAGCGGCTGTGCCGGCGCTCGCGCCGCGAAGGCCATCAGCCCGGCGAGCGCGAGGGACGTGAAGCGCATGCGGATATGATACCGTCGCGTCCTCTAAGTTCCGGTGCAGGCATGAAAGCCAACCCGAAACCCCGGCGCGGGCTGACCCATTTCGATCGCAGCGGCCGCGCGCACATGGTGAACGTCGGCGCCAAGGCGCGCACCCACCGCGTGGCGGTGGCCTCCGGGCGCATTCTCATGCGTGCGCCCACCTTGCGCCTGCTCGCCGCGGGCCGCGCGGCCAAGGGCGACGTGCTCGGCGTAGCGCGCATCGCCGCCCTGCAGGCCGCCAAGCGCACGCCGGACCTGATCCCGCTCGCCCATCCCATCGCGATCACGCGCGCCGCGGTGGCGTTCGAGCTGCAACCCAGGCGCGGCGCGGTGGCGATCCATGCCACGGTCGAGTGCCGCGGCCCCACCGGCGTGGAGATGGAAGCGCTCACCGCCGCTGCGGTCGGCCTGCTCACGGTGTACGACATGCTGAAGGCGGTGGACCGGGGCATGGTCCTGACGGATGTCCGCCTGGAGGAAAAGCGCGGCGGGCGCTCGGGCAAGTGGCGGCGCGCGCCTTGAATCTCCTGCGCGCCGGCCTCGTCGTCGCGGTGCTCGCCGCCGCGGCCGGGGGCTACGCCTGGCTCAGAAACAGCCAGGACGGCGCGCAACCGCAGTATCGCCTGGCGCGCGTCGAGCGCGGCCCGCTGGTCTCGGCGGTGGCGGCGAGCGGCACGCTCAATGCCGTCACCACGGTGCAGGTCGGCTCGCAGATCTCCGGCCAGGTGAAGGAGATATTCGCGGACTTCAACTCGCCGGTGAAGCAGGGGCAGATCATCGCCCGCATCGACCCGGAAACCTTCGAGTTGCGCGTCACGCAGGCTCGTGCGGACCTCGACGCGGCGCAAAGCGCGGTCGCGGTGGCGCGCTCCGGTCTCGCCGCGCAGCGGGCGGAGCTCGGGCGCGTCAAAGTGACGCTCGCCGACGCGCAGCGCGATTACGAGCGCAAGAAAGCGCTGGTGGAGAAGAACTTCATCTCGCCGTCGGAACTCGACAAGGCGCGCACGCTGCTGGAGGCGACGCGCGAACAGCTGAAGGCGGTCGAGGCGCAGATGGGCGTCGGCGACGCGCAGGTGAACAGCGCGCTCGCCACCGTCAAGCAGCGCGGGTCGCTGCTCAAGCAGGCGCAGGTGGATCTCGAGCGCACCATCATCCGCGCGCCGGTGGCCGGTACCGTGATCCTGCGCAACGTCGACGCAGGCCAGACGGTCGCCGCGAGCCTGCAGGCGCCCGTGCTCTTCACCATCGCGCGCGACCTGCGCGACATGCAGGTCGAAGCCGCAATCGACGAGGCGGACGTCGGACGACTGCGTCCCGGGCTGCCGAGCACCTTCACCGTCGATGCGTTCCCGCGGCGCAGCTTCACGGGCGAGATCGTGCAGATCCGGAAGTCGCCGGTGAACGTACAGAACGTCGTCAGCTACACGGTGGTGATCTCGGCGCGCAACCCCGACCTCGCGCTGCTTCCGGGCATGACCGCCAACGTACGCATCGTGGTCGAACAGCGGGAGAACCCCCTCAAGGTGCCCAACGCCGCGCTGCGCTTCCGGCCCGCGGGCGCGGCGGAGCCCGCGCCCGCCGCCGCGACGACGCAGGCCGGTGCCGGCCAGGCGCTGCAGCAGTTCCGACAGCGGCTGGTCGAGGCGGTGCAGCCCGACGCGTCGCAGCTCGCCCAGCTGGAGGAGATCTTCAGCGACCTGCGCCAGAAGGCCGCCCCGCTGCGCGAGCTCACCGACGAGGCCGAACGGCGCCGGCGCTACGAGCGCCTGCGCGTCGACATGCGCGCGCGCGTCGCCGGAATCCTCAAGCCCGAGCAGCGCGCCGCCTACGAGCGGCTGCTGCGCGAGTACGCCGGGCGCACGGCGGCGTTGGCCGGCCGGGTCTGGGTGCCGGACGGCCGCGGCGCCCGCGCAGTCGAGGTACGCCTCGGCCTGAGCGACGGCCTCGCCACCGAGATCGTCGACGGGCCCCTCGCCGAAGGCAACGAGATCATCGTCGGGCTGGCGGCCGACAAGCGCGATTCGGGATTGCCGCGCCTGCGGCTTTTCTGATGGGGGCGGCGCTGATCCGCACGCGCGACGTGGAAAAGGTCTACCGCGTCGGCGACAACGAAATCCACGCGCTGGCCGGGGTCAGCGTCGAAATCGAACGCGGCGAATGCCTGGCCGTAATGGGGCCCTCGGGCTCGGGCAAGTCCACTTTCATGAACCTGCTCGGCTGCCTGGACCGGCCGAGCGCGGGCGAGTACTGGCTCGACGGGCAACCGGTGTCTGCGCTGGCCGATGACGCCCTGGCGGCGGTACGCAATCGCAGTATCGGCTTCGTGTTCCAGAGCTTCAACTTGCTGGCTCGCACCAGTGCGCTGGAGAACGTCGAACTGCCCCTGCTCTATGCGGGCACCGCCGCGCGATCCAGGCGCGAGCGCGCACTCGAGATGCTGGCGCGCGTCGGCCTCGCCGAGCGCGCGCACCACCTGCCGCAGCAGCTCTCCGGCGGCCAGCAACAGCGAGTCGCCATTGCGCGCGCCCTGGTGACGCGCCCGGTGCTGATCCTCGCCGACGAGCCGACCGGCGCCCTCGATTCGCGCACCAGCCTGGAGATCATGGCGCTGTTCCAGGCGCTCAATCGGCAGGGCATGACCGTGCTGCTGGTCACGCACGAAGCGGATGTGGCGCGATTTGCGCGGCGCGTGCTGCGCTTCCTCGACGGCCGCGTGATCGCCGATGAGGGCAATGCCGTGCCCGCGGACGCGGGGCGCCTGCTGGCGCACGAATCGGCGGCGGCCGCATGAGCCTTGGCGCGCTCCTGCGCGTGGCGCTGCGTGCGCTGGCGGTGAACAAGCTGCGCAGCGCGCTTACCATGCTGGGCATCATCATCGGCGTCGCGGCGGTGATCGTCATGATCGCCGTGGGCGCGGGCGCGCAAGCGCGGGTCGAGGAGCAGATCCGCTCGCTCGGCGCCAATCTGCTGCTCATCCTCTCGGGCGCGCGCACCCAGGGCGGCGTGCGCCTCGGCGTGGGCTCCAACTACACGCTGTCGGAGGAAGATGCGATTGCCATCAACCGGGAGATCCAGGAAGCCCGCGCGGCGCCGGCGCTGCGTGGCGGCGCGCAGGTGATCTGGGGCAACAGCAACTGGGCGACGCAGATCTATGGCACCACGCCGGAGTACCTGGAGGTGCGGCAATGGAGCCTGGAAGCGGGCCGCATCTTCGAGCCCGCCGAGATGTCGGGAGCGGGCAAGGTCGCCGTCGTCGGGCAGACCGTGGTGCGGCAATTGTTCGGAAACGCCGATGCCATGGGTCAGGTGGTGCGCATCAAGCGCGTCCCCTTCACCGTTGTCGGGGTTCTCGAAACCAAGGGGCAGAGCATGATGGGCACCGATCAGGACGACGTCATCCTGGTGCCAATCGCGACGGCGCGCAGCCGCGTCCTGGGATCCGCCAGCCTCGCCAAGCAGCGCGCGGTCAGCACGATCTGGGTCAAGGTGGCCGATGGCTACGACACGCGAAAAGTCGAGGCGCAGGTGCGCGATCTGCTGCGGCAGCGGCACCGCCTGCAGCCGGGCGCCGAGGACGACTTTTCGCTGCGCAACCTGGCCGAGTTCATGGCGGCGCAGGAGGCCTCGAGCCGCGTGCTCGCCCTGCTGCTCGCGGCGGTGGCCTCCGTGTCGCTGGTGGTCGGCGGCATCGGCATCATGAACATCATGCTGGTGTCGGTCACCGAGCGCACGCGCGAGATCGGGCTGCGCATGGCGCTCGGCGCGCGCACCCGCGACATCCTGGGCCAGTTCCTGGTCGAGGCCGTTACGCTGTCGCTGATCGGCGGCCTGGTGGGCGCGCTCGCCGGCATTGGCGGCGCGATGGCCGTGGCCCGGCTGGCCGGCTGGCAGGTGGTGCTGCCGGGCGGGGCGGTGGCGCTGGCGGTGGTCTTCGCATTCGTCATCGGCGTGTTTTTCGGTTTCTACCCGGCGCGCAAGGCGGCGCGGCTCAATCCGGTGGAAGCACTGCGTTTTGAATGAGCCGCGCGACGCTCCTGCACGCAACGTTCGCCCTCGCCATCGCGGCGCTCGCCGCCGTCCTGTATGGGCCGTTCCTGGGCAATCCGCTGGTGTTCGACGACAAGATCTTCTTCTCCGGCCGACGATTCGCCTACTACGCGACGCATCCTCTCGGACTCGACCTGAGGCTGCCACCGTACTTCTCGCTCACCATCACCCAGGTGCTGTCGGGCAGTATCGTTGCCCATCGCGTGATCAGCCTGATTTTGCATATCGGTGTCGCGCTCGCGCTGTACAAGCTGCTGCTCGACTTGCAGAGGACGACGCTGCGCCCGGCGGACGAACGCGATTTCGCACTGCGCGCCGGCATCGGCGCGGCAGCCTTCGCCCTGCATCCCGTGGCCGTGTACGGGGCCGCGTATCTGGTCCAGCGCAGCATCGTCATGGCAACGCTGTTCGGACTGCTCTCGGCCGTCCTTTTCCTGCGTGGCGTGCGCCGCGGCAGCCATGCCGACGCGATCACGGCGGCGCTCCTGTACACGCTGGCGGTCCTTTCCAAGGAGCATGCCGTGCTGCTGCCGGCGGCGATCTTGCCGGCGCTGGTGCTTGCGGGAACCGCGAGACGCTTCGCCCTGAGGCACGCCGCGATCTACCTTGCCGCCTGCGCACCGGCGGCCCTGTTCGTCACGCTGCGCAGCCTGGGCGTAATCGGCGGCGTCTACGAAGAAGGCGTCGGCGCCATTGCCGAGCAGGTGAGTGCGGCCTCGGGAGAGGACATCCTGCAGCGCTCACTGGCGCTCAGCGCGGTGACGCAGGCGGGCCTTTTCTTCCAATACCTCGGCGCGTGGCTGTGGCCCAGCCCTGCGGCGATGTCGATCGACGTGCGCGTGGATTTCGTTGCAGGCTGGAGTGCCGGTTGGATCGCGGCGAAGATCGCCGCTTTCGCGGCAACCGGCGGGCTCGGCGTCTGGTTGCTCCTACGGCGCGGGGCTGCAAGCCTTGCGGGGTTCGGCCTGCTCTACGCCTGGCTCCTGTTCATTGTGGAATTCGCCGCCGTGCGATTCCAGGAACCCTTCGTGCTGTATCGCAGCTATCTCTGGGGGCCCGGCGTGCTCTGCATCGGGGTAGCCATCTTGTCGCGCCTGACACGCCCGGGCGTGATCGCCGCAGGCGCACTGGCATGCGCAATCCTGGGCTACGCGGCGCATGCGCGCCTGGTCACGTTCTCAGACCCCCTGCGCCTGTGGGAAGACGCCGCAGCGAAGCTGCCCGACCGCCCCGTGCCCTGGGGATCCCGCACCCTCTACAGCCTCGGCCGCGAGTATCTGTACGCCGGCCAGCCCGACAAGGCCATCGCCGCAACCGAGCGCTGCATGCGGCTCTATCCGAAGACCGTGCAATGCGTCTACGCACGTGGTGTCGTCCATCTGCAGATGCACGAATACGCGCGTGCCACGGAGCATCTGAATCGCGCGCTCGCGCTCGAGCCCGGGAGCGCCATCATGCACCACCGCCTCGGCCTGGCGCTCGAGTGCCTGGGGCGCAACGAAGATGCCGAAGCGAGCTACCGGCGAGCGCAAGCGCTCGGCTATGGCGGCGGACTGATCGAACTGCAGCGCCTGCAGGCGCCCGGGGCGAGAAGAAGACCGCCGGCGTGCGGCTGACCGTGCTCCGCTACTCTGGCACGGCGCGACGCGCGAGCGCCTCGGCCACTCGCGCGATCGCTCCGGACCAGTCGCCGTCTCGCTCCTGGCGAAAGAGCCGCATGCTCGGGTACCACGGCTGGTCGTCGCGCTCGAGGTGATAGCGCCAGTCGGGCGCATAAGCGACGAGAACCCACACGGGGACGCCCATCGCGCCCGCCAGGTGCGCCACCGAAGTGTCGATGGTAATCACGAGATCGAGGCCGGCGGCGATGGCGGCGGTGTCGGAAAAATCCTTGATGCGCGCGGCCAGGTCGACCAGGCGCATGGAGTCGGGCGGCCGTGCGGCTTGCGCCGCCGCGGCCCCGACCTGCAGGCTGTAGAAGTCGACGCCGGGGACCCGCGCCAGCGGCGCCAGCAGATCGAGCGATAGCGAACGCTTGCGGTCGTCCCACTGCTGCGGGCGACCGGCCCATACCAGGCCGACCTTGAGGCCGGACCCGGCGATGGCAGAGCGCCACGCCGCGACGCGTTCCGGGTCCGCAGCCACGTAGGGGCCACGCCAGGGGATGTCATCGAGCGTGGTGCCGAAAATCGCCGGCAGGCTCATCAGTGGAGCGTGGACGACGAATGGCGGCAACGATTCGCCCTTCGCCAGCACCCGCCCCAGGCCCGCCGTGCCCCGCAACAGGGTTGCGAGCTCAGGCTGGCATTCGAGAGCCACGGACTCACATCGCTCGGCGGCAAGCGGCGCATATCGCGCGAACTGCAGTGTGTCGCCGAGGCCTTGTTCCGCATGCAACAGGAGCGTGCCACGCTCGATCCGGCGACCGTCCCAGGCCGGCTGGCGAAACCTGCGCATCGGGCCATTGAACGCGCCGATGCGCCAGCGCCATTCGTATTCGCGCCAGCCTGCGCGGTACTCTCCGAGCAGCAGCAAGACGAAGGACCGGCTGAAGTGCGCCTGCGGGAGATCGGGCGCGAGCGCCAAAGCACGCTCGAACGCCGCCAACGCATCCTGGTACCGCCCGAGCTCGCGGTACGCGTTGCCGAGATCGTTGAGCGCCATCGCATCGTCCGGATGTGCTGCGGTATGCCGGAGATAGACCGTGACCGCACGCTCGAGCGCGCCCGCATCGCGCACGATCGAGGCGTAGTTCTGGTTGGCCTGCGGCAAGCCCGGGTCCAGGTCGAGCGCCCTGCGGTACGCCGCAAGCGCCTCCTGCAACTTGCCCTGCATGTGCAACACGCAGCCAAGGTTGTTGTGCGCGCGCGCATGATCGGACTGCAAGGCGATCGCCCTGCGGTAGCTCGCTTCCGCATCGGTCAGGCGACCCGCCTCCTGCCACAGCCGCCCCATGACATAGTGCGGCGAGGCGGCGCCCGCATCGGCCGCCTGCGCGCGCCGCGCCCATTGCAGTCCCTCCTCCGTGTTGCCCGCATCGGCCGCGATTGCCGCCAAGAGCTCAAGCGCGCGCGGGTCGCGCGGCGAGCGGCGCAGCAGTCGCAGGCCCAGCCGCCGCGCGCGGTCCGGGGCTCCCGCCGCGTACGCGGCCTGCGCCTGGGACAGGAGCTGGCCGGCGGGTCGCGCTGCGGCGCCGAGCGCCGATCGAATCCAGGCCAGCATCGCAGGCATGATGCCAAAAAAAAAGGCGCCCCGCAGGGCGCCCTTCTTTTTTCTGCTAACCGCTGATCAGCTGCCGCGGCAGGAGCCCGGCAGGTATTTCGCGCTGACGTTCGTACCGTCAACGGTCGAACCGCAGCGCCAGCCGAACAGGCCTTCGCCCATGTTGGCGGTCGTCGCAAGCGTCACCGCGTCCACCACCAGCGGCGCCAGGGTCACCACGCTGCCGTCGACCAGGTTGGAGACGCCAGTCACCGTCGCCGTCACCTTGCCGTTGTCGTCGGTGGCGATGGCGCCCACGTATTTCGAGAGGTTACCGCCCTCGCAGCCCCAGTTGCTGCCTCCCGGCGGCGTGCCGCCCGTTTGATAGACTTCGGTGATGGAGGTTCGGCAGGAGCTCATGGCCAGCAGCACTTCCGACATCTTCGCCCGGATGGTGTAGTCCTGGTACGCGGGGAGCGCCACCGCGGCCAGAATGCCGATGATCGCAACCACGATCATCAACTCGATCAGCGTAAAGCCCTGTTGCAGGCGTTTCATGCATATCTCCTTAAAGTGATCGCGGCTGAGCCGCTGCCCAGGATCAAGCAACCGGCGTGCCAAGGGGATAAATGCCAAGTACCGCACGGATTCCGGGGGAAACGGACGCCGGAGGTGCCCAGGATGGTCCGTGCCTGACAGGTTTGGTCCCGGACGGTCCCCGGCGTCCTGATGCATAGGAATCCGTGGGCCGCGCGGCTACGCGGGCTCCTGAAGCGGCTCACGTTCCGCGGCCACGCTCCGGCTGGCGCCGCACGTCGGCGTGCCGAAGCGCTCATTGCCCGCGGCAACGCCGCGGAACGCGAAGGACGCGTCGATGAAGCCTGCCGGTTCTATCGGGATGCAGTCGCCGCGGCGCCCAGCCACGCCGCTTCGCACCTCAACCTGGGAATCGCCCTGGAGGCGCTCGGGGATGTCAGCGCCGCGGTCGACGCCTATGAGGCCGCTCTGGCCATCGACCCCGGCAGCGCCTACGCGAGCTACAACCTCGGCAAGGCTCGGTTCGTGCAGGGTGACGCGCCGCGCGCGGAAGCCTTGCTGCGTGCGGCGCTGGCCGCCCGACCGGATTTTCCCGAGGCGCTGGTGGTGCTTGCCAGCATTCTCGAGGCCCGAGGCGACCTGAGCTCGGCTGCCGCGGCCCTGGAGTCCGCGGTGACCCTGCGCCCGGCTTATGCCGGTGCGCTGCGCAACTACGGCATGCTGCTCGAGCGACTCGGGCGCCCGCGCGAGGCGGAGCAGGTCCTGCAGCGTGCGGCAGCCGCGGACCCGGCGAATGTGCAGGCGCATTACCGGCTCGGCAAGCTGCTCGCGGACCGCGGGGCGTGGGGAGACGCGGCGGCCTGTCTGGCGCGCGCCCTGGAATTGAATCCGGACTACGCGGACGCCCACCTGGGCATGGGAAACGTATTTGCGGGCGCGGGCCGGCTGGAGGAGGCCGCGGAGTGCTTTCGCAAAGCGCTCGCGCTCGAGCCGCGCATGCTCGACGCGCAGATCAACCTGGCGAACGTCCTGAATGACCTGGGACTGCGACACGAAGCCCTCGAGCACGCCGAAGCCGCGCTCGCGCTCAGCCCGAATTCGGCCGAGGCGCGGTGGGTGCGGCTGATGTGCGGCGTCCCCGCGGTGCGCGCGGCCGACGATGAATTGGCCGGACTGCGCAGGCGCTTCGCAGCAGACCTGGACGAGCTCGACGGCTGGTTCGAGCCGGGGCGCACGGCCAACGGCCACAACGTCGTCGGAATATCGCAGCCGTTCTGGCTCGCCTACCAGGAAGAGGACAACCGGGAGCTGCTGCGGCGCTACGGCAGGTTGTGCGCGCGGCTGATGGCCGACTGGCAATCGCGACAGGGTTTCGTGCCGGCGCCGCGCCGCGCGCCAGGGCCGGTGCGCGTCGGCGTCGTGTCGCAATACTTCCGCAATCACTCGGTGTGGAACGCGATCGTCAAGGGCTGGTTTCAGCAGCTCGATCGCGAGCGCTTCGCGCTGTCGGCCTTTTGCCTCGGGTCGCCCGAGGATGACGAGACCCGGTACGCGAAGTCGCGCGCCGCCCAATTTGTGCAGGGCGCGGGAGGATTGCGGCGATGGGTCGATGCGATACTCGAGTCGCAACCCGACGTGCTGATCTATCCCGAGATCGGCATGGACCCGATGAGCCTGAAGCTCGCCAGCCTGCGCCTGGCGCCGGTGCAGGCTGCGTCCTGGGGACACCCGGAGACGACGGGATTGCCGACCGTCGACTGCTACCTGTCGGCCGAAGCCCTCGAGCCCGCGGAGGCGCAAAAGCATTACACGGAGCGCCTGATCGCGCTGCCCAATCTCGGCTGCTACGTGCAACCCGACGATCTGCAGCCGCTTGCGGCGGACAAAGCTGCGTGGGGCCTCGAGCCCGGCGTACCCCTGCTCGTCTGTCCGGGCACCCCGTTCAAGTACGCGCCCGAGCACGATTGGGTTCTTGCGGACATCGCCCAGCGCCTGGGGCGCTGCCGGATGATCTTCTTCGAGCATCGCACGCGCACGCTGTCGGCTTTGCTGCGCGAGCGCCTCGTGGCTGCCTTCGCGAGCCGTGGCCAGGACTTCGCGCGCGTCGCACTCTTCCTGCCTTGGCAATCCCGTAGCGCGTTCTATGGACTGCTAAGGAGTGCCGACGTCTTCCTCGACACCATCGGCTTCTCCGGCTTCAATACCGCGCTCCAGGCGGTGGAACGCGCGCTGCCGATCGTGACGCGCGAGGGGCGCTTCCTGCGCGGTCGGCTGGCGAGCGGCATTCTGAAGCGCATCGGCCTGCCGGAACTGGTGGCCGCCGACGAGGCGCAGTACGTCGGCCTGGCCGTGAGGCTGGCGCAGGACGCCGGCTATCGTGCCGAGATCAGGCGACGGATGGAGGCCAGCCGGCACATGCTGTACCAGGATCGCGCGCCGATACGGGCGCTCGAGGACTTCCTCGCTCAGGGGCTGTAGCCGGGCACCTTGGCTTCGTCGACGTCGTCGATCTGTTCCTTGTCGAGGAACATCTCGGCGTAGCGCAGGTAGATCTTGCGGCGCACGAAGACGTCGAACAGCGCGGGGTCGATGTGCCCGTTGAGGCTCATGCGCCCCAGGATCTCGAGGGATTCGGACAGCGTCTTGCCCTTCTTGTACGGGCGGTCCTTGGCGGTGAGCGCCTCGAAGATGTCGGCGATGCCCATGACGCGCGCCTGCACCGACATCTGCTCGCGCGTCAGTCCGCGCGGATAGCCCTTGCCGTCCATGCGCTCGTGGTGCCCGCCCGCGTATTCGGGCACGTTCTTGAGGTGCCGCGGCCAGGGGAGCGCTTCCAGCATCTTGATGGTGGCGACGATGTGGTGGTTGATGACCTGCCGCTCTTCCGGCGTGAGCGTGCCGGCGCGGATGGTGAGGTTATTCAGCTCGTCTTCGCTGAGGAACTTGGCCTCGTGCCCGGAGACGTCGGTCCAGCGGTACTCGGCGATGCGTCGGATGCGCTCCACGTCGTCTTCGCGCATGCGCTCGCCGCCGATGTTGGCGGCGCGCAGGAACATGCGGTCCTCCTCGATCCGGCGCAGTTTCTCGCGATAGCGCATGCCCGCTTCGGGCGTGCCTTCCTTCAGCATCGCGATCTCGGCATCGCGCTTCAGGATCTCGAAGCGCGTATCGAGGAGGTGGATGCGGTCGTAGATGCCTTCGAGCTTCGTCGCCTTGTCCACCACGTGCACCGGCGTGGTCACCTTGCCGCAGTCGTGCAAGAGGCCGGCGATCTTCAGCTCGTAGCGGTCCTTGTCCGTCATCTGGAAATCGCGCAATGGGCCGTCCGTCGTTTCGTTGACGGCTTCGGCCAGCATCATGGTGAGCGCCGGCACACGCTGGCAATGCCCGCCGGTATAGGGCGATTTCTCGTCGATCGCCGTATTGATGAGCGCGATGAAGGACTCGAACAGTTGCTCGAGCTGGTTGATGAGCATGCGGTTGGTGAGCGCGATCGCCGCCTGCGAGGCGAGCGACTCGGCCAGCCGCTGGTCGGCGGGCGAGAACGGGACGACTTCGCCGGTCTTCGGGTCCTGCGCGTTGATCAGCTGCAGCACGCCGATGACCTCGTGCTCGTGGTTCGCCATCGGCACGGTGAGGAAGGACTTCGAACGGTAGCCCGTCTTCTTGTCGAAATTGCGCGTGCCGGTGAAGTCAAACCCGTCCGCGGTATAGGCGTCGGCGATGTTCACCGTCTTGCCGGTCAGCGCCGCGTACGCGGCCACCATGCTGTGATTGGGCTTGCCGTCCTTGCCCTCGAGGTGGATCGGATAGAACGGAATGGGATTGCCGGTAGTGCCGCCGAGGTACAGTTTCAGGCTGCTGGTGCGCACGATCTCGAAGCGCAGCGTGCCGTCCCCGGCAAGGCGGTAGAGCGTGCCGCCGTCGGCGCGGGTAATCGATTTCGATGCCGTGAGGATGGCCTCGAGCAGCCGGTCGATGTCACGCTCCGCGGACAGCGACGTGCCGATGGCGTGCAGCTGCTCGAGACGCTGCACGAGGTCGTCGGCCGCGGTGCGTCCTTCGGCCCTGAAGCCCAAGGCCTGGGTGCTGTCCAGGGTGCGGTTCACGCGCTCGCCGCCCGGCGCCGCCCTATTTGATGCAGACAGAGCGGACTTCTTTGATGTGCGTGATTCCCATCAGGCACTTCTCCATGCCGTCCTGCTTCAGCGTGCGCATGCCCTCCTCCAGTGCGATCGCCAGCATCTCGGCGACGCGCGCATGCTCCTGGATCGCCTTCTTCAGGCGATCGGAGGCGAGCAGCAGTTCGTGCAGGCCGCAGCGTCCCTTGAAGCCGTTGCCGCCACATTTGTCGCAGCCCACCGGCTTGTAGAACGTGAGCTGACCCCTGTCGTTGCCATAGTGCCGCACCCAGTCCTTGTACACCCCTTCCATCGCGCCCTTCGGGTCCGCCTTGAAGCGCGACGTCGCCTGCAGCTCGTCGCAGTACTCGCGCAGGAACGAGGTCAGTTCGGCCGATTCCGGCGTGTAGGCCTGCTTGCAGCTGCACATGCGCCGCGCGAGGCGCTGGGCGAGGATGCCGAGCAGCGCGTCGGAGAAGTTGAACGGGTCCATGCCCATGTCAAGGAGGCGCGTGATCGACTCCGGCGCCGAGTTGGTGTGCAGCGTGGCGAACACCAGGTGGCCGGTGAGCGAAGCCTCGATGCCGGTGCTGGTGGTCTCCTTGTCACGCATCTCGCCGACCATGATGATGTCGGGGTCGGCGCGCAGGAACGATTTCATGACGGAGGCGAAATCCAGGCCCGCCTTCTTGTTGACCTGCACCTGGCGCAGGCCCTTCTGCGTGATCTCGACCGGGTCTTCGGCCGTCCAGATCTTGGTTTCGGGCGTATTGAGGAACTTGAGCACCGAATGCAGCGTGGTGGTCTTGCCCGAGCCCGTGGGGCCGCAGACGAAGAACAGTCCATAAGGCTTGCTCACCGTCGTCTTCAGGTTCTCCTCGTTCGTCTTGGTGAAGCCCATCTTGTCGAGCGGGATCGGCTCGCCTGCCGCGAGAATCCGCATGACGATGTCCTCGACGCCGCCCGCCGTCGGGATCGTCGCCACGCGCAGCTCGATGTCGAGGGGCCCGAATTTCTTGAACTTGATCTTGCCGTCCTGCGGCCGGCGCTTCTCGGAGATGTCGAGGTCGCACATGATCTTGATGCGCGCTGCGAGCGCCGAGCGATAGCTCGCCGGTACCTCGATGTACGGCCCCAGGTCCCCGTCCTTGCGGAAGCGGATCTCGGTCTTCACCTTGCCGGGATAGGGCTCGATGTGGATGTCGGACGCCCCCTGGTTGTAGGCGTCGATGATCACCTTGTTGACCAGTTTCACCAGCTCGTTGTCGGCCGCCGCAGACACCTCGTCACTGCCCGCCCCTTCGACCGCGCCCTCGCCCTCGTCGTCCAGGCTGGACAGCATGTCGCCGATATCGCCGCTGTCCAGCGATTCCGCGCCGTAGAACTGATTGAGCGTTTCCTTGAACTCCTTCTGCGTGGTCACGCGGTACACGATCTTTGCTTTCGGGAACACGTTGGACACGATGCGCGAGCTGCGGATGCGCTCGGGGTCGAGGCACAGGACGATCAGCCCTTCCTTCGTGTCGTCGATCGGCAGCCACTGGTTCTGCTCGACGTACTCGCGCTTCAGGTTCTTCAGCAGCTCCATCGGCTTGACGCGATCCTGCTTGTAGGCCTCGTAGGGCACGCCGAAGAATTTCGACAGCGCCGCGCCGATCGCCGGGATCTTGACCTGGAACTCCTCGGCGAGCACGGCCTCGACATCCACCGCCTTCTTGCGCGCCTGGCGCGAGGCGAGCTCGAACTCGCCCGCCGAGAGCACCGCGTCCGAGATCAGGTAGTCGTACTTGGTCTTGACCTGCTGCGGCTTCTGCCGCTGGCGGAACGCGATCGCCAGGGTCTGCGACAGCTCGCCGACGCCGTCCTCGGTCAGCGGGCCGAAAGGCACGCCGGCCCTGTTGTTGATGATCTGGATGACGCCGATCAGCTCCTGGTTCTGCCCGTCGACGATCGGCGCCACCAGCATCTGCTTGGTGCGGTAGCCCGTGCGCTTGTCGACTTCCTGCAGGAACCTCAGGTTCGGGTTGAGCGCCTTCAGCTCGGCGTCGTCGTAGACGTCCCTCAGGTTCACCGTCTTCTTGGCGAGCGCGACATAGCCGGCGATCGAGTGCTCGGCGATGGGCAGTTTCAGGTCCTTGAACGAATTGAGGCCGGTCTTCACCTTGGAGACGATGGCCTGCTTGTCCTCGTTGATCGAGTAGATCGTCAGGCGGTCGGCGTTGAACAGCACGCAGATGTCCGCACTCACCTCGAGCATGATCTCGTCGATGTTGCTCGTGGCGTGGATCTTGTTCGTGACCGCCTGCAACTGCTTCTGGAACGCGAGCCGGACACTGACGTCCGCCTGCGGCGCGGCGTGATGGCTGAGTACGGCGCTCATCGTGGACCCCTCAATTCGAGCTTGCGGGCTATGCTATCTCCCGGGCAGCAAACATTCAACCGCCACCCCCCTGATTTTTAGGCGGTTTTTCACGTCTTCGCGAAAGCGGGCGGAGTCAAAATTCGAAAATCTGATTGTTCTGCAGCATGCGCGGCTGCAGGCGACCCGACGATTCCTCGATTTCCTGCATGGTGAGCTCGGTCTCGCCCGGCTTGAGATGGGTGACGTAGACCTCGGCGTCGCGCTCGAATTTCACCAGCTCTTCGGCAAGCATCGACGGGCAAAGGTGCTTGGAGAGCTCCGCGAGGTGGCGCTCCTTGTTGGCGAACGCCGTCTCGATGATCAGGTATTTCAGATTGTCGATGCGGTTCACGATCTCCCACAGCGCGTCGTTCGGACCGGTATCGCCGGTGAAGACGAGGCTGCCGCTGCCGCTATCGAGCAGGTAGCCGACCGCCGGCACCGTATGGATGGCCGGCAGCGGCGTGATGGCGCGTCCCGCCAGGGTCACCGTGCGGCCCAGGGTGATCTCCTCGTAGCGCATGAAAGGCGCCTCGGGCGAAGGGATTTGCGTGAAATCCGGCCAGATCTCCCAGTTGAAGATGTGCCGCTTCAGGATGGCGATGGTTTCCGGCGTCGCGTGCACCAGGATCGGTTTGGCGCGCATGCCCCCGACCGTGTCAGCGATGAAGGCGATCGAGGACACGTGGTCGAGGTGCGAATGGGTGACGAAGATGTGATCGACGAGCGAAAGCTCCGCCAGCGACAGGTCGCCCACGCCGGTGCCCGCGTCGAGCAGCACGTCGCCATCCACCAGGAAGGAGGTCGTACGCATGTGGCGCCCGCCGATTCCGCCCGAGCAACCCAGGACCTTGAGCCTCATCGGCGCACCCTATTTCTCGTCGAACGAGGTGACGCCATCCCAGCCGGCGGGAGGCGGCGACCGGCGGAACTGCGTGACGCGCTCGGCGTACAGGGCGTACAGCTCGCGACCCGGATGCATGCGCTGCAGGTTGAGCAGGCTCACCTCGACCTGGTCCCACTGCTGTGCGCGGTAGGCGCGCAGGGTCTGGTGCCACAGCTTGATCTCGTCGAGTTGCGCACGCTCCACCTCACCGTCCAGGCCAAGCGGCTCATAGATGCTCACCGCTTCGTCCTTGCCTTTCACCTTGATGCGGTCGATCTCCTTGAACACCACGTCCTTCACCAGGTTGCGCGTGGGCTCGCCCACGAGGATGCCCACGCCGTAATACTTGGTGCGCCCTTCGAGCCGCGACGCGACGTTCACGGGATCACCCATCACGGTGTAGGCGCGCCGCACCTGCGAGCCCATGTCGCCAACGCGCACGTTGCCGCTGTTCACGCCGACGCCGATCTTGAGCGTGGGCCAGCCACGCGCCGCGAATTTCTCGTTCAGGGTCTTGCGTTCCTTCTGCATGTCGAGCGCGGCGAGCACACCGTGTCTCGCGTGCTGCGCATCGTCCACCGGCGCGCCCCAGAACGCCATGATGGCATCGCCGATGTACTTGTCGAGCGTACCGTGGTGCCGGCTGCGGATGATGCTGCTCATGTCCGTCAGGTATTCGTTGATGTACTCGCGCAGTTCCTCGGGCTTGAGCGTCTCTGAAATGCTGGTGAAGCCGCGCACGTCCGAAAACAGGATCGTGAGCTCCGCGGCGCGCGGCTCCATGTTGTATTTTTCCGGGTCGCGGGCCATGCGGTCGACGAGCTCGGGCGGCACGTACTGCCCGAACAGCTCGGTGAACTGGCGCTTGGAGCGCGCCTCCACGAAGTAGCCGTAGGCCATGTTGACCGTATACAGCGCGACGGTCATGAGCAACGAGGCCGCCAGCGGCAGCACCATGTCGGCCTCGGTCCAGATTGCGACATTCAGGCCCGTGACAGCGACTATCCCCGCCAGGATGGCGAGTGTCGCCCACAGCGGCGCCAGCATCGGAATCAGCAGGGAAAGCGTCACGCCGCCGAGAAGCAGCAGCACCACCTCGGCACCCAGCATGTAGGGGGGCTTCAGCTTGATCTTCTTGTCGAGCATGCCCGCAATCAGGTTGGCATGCACCTCGACCCCGGGAAAAACGTTGTCCACGGGCGTGGAGCGCAAGTCGAGCAGGCCGGGCGCGGTCGTGCCGACCAGCGCGATCTTGCCCTTCAGCCGCTCGGGCGGCACGCGCCCGGCGAGCACGTCGGCGAGCGACACGTAGGCGAAGCTGAACTTGTGGCCCCGATAGGGGATCAGCGCGCTCGCCGTTTCGTCGACCGGGATGGCGAGCGGTCCCACCTGCAGCCACTCGAGCCCGGTGTAGCCGCGCTGCAGGAAGCGGTCGGGCGCGTAGCCGGGCTCGACCTTCGGAAAACCGAGGATGGTGCGCACCACGGCGAGCGACAGCGCCTCATAGTACGCGCCGTCCAGCTCGGCAATCATCGGCACCCGCCGTACCACGCCGTCGGGATCGGTGATCGGGTTGAAATGCCCCGCACTGGCGGCGTTCTTCGTGAACTGCTCGAGGTTGCCGCCATAGCCGATCCAGGAAGTGAACGGGATGTTGCGCCCCTGAAACGTGCCCTTGGGCAGCACCGGCTCGGGAATCGCGGCAATGCGCTTCGCATCCTTCTCGCTGTTCAGATAATAGCCGAGCACCACCGGCTTGCCTTTGATCGCCTGCGCGAAGCGGCCGTCATTGTCGAGCGTCGGGCGCAGCGCACGGTACGACTGAAGGAACGGCGGCAGGTCCTTGAGCGGACCCTGCGCCAGCTCGTCCAGCACGCGGATGCCCG
>JAOUGZ010000322.1 GCA_029865405.1 Betaproteobacteria bacterium | reverse complement strand
GGCGGTGACCAATATCGCCGCGGCACGCATCGCGTCGCTCGAGCGCGTGAAGCTCTCGGCCAACTGGATGGCGGCCGCCGGCTACCCCGGCGAGGATGCGGCGCTCTACGACACGGTGCGCGCGGTGGCGCTGGAGCTGTGCCCGGCTCTCGGCCTCTCCATACCCGTGGGCAAGGATTCCCTCTCCATGCGCACGGCCTGGGACGGAAAGGAAGTCGTCGCGCCGGTGTCGCTGGTCATCAGCGCTTTTGCGCCGGTGGAGGACGTGCGCGGCACGCTCACGCCGCGCCTGCGCACCGACGCAGGCGACACCGAGCTGGTGCTGGTCGACCTCGGGCAGGGCAGGAACCGGCTCGGGGGTTCGATCCTGGCACAGGTGCACGCGGCCTTCGGCGATGCAGTCCCGGACCTGAACGATCCGATCCTGTTGAAGGGTTTCTTCGGCGCTGTGCAGAAGCTCGCGCAGGAGGCGCTCATCCTCGCATATCACGACCGCTCGGACGGGGGCCTGTTCGCGGCCGTGTGCGAGATGGCCTTCGCCGGTCACTGCGGCGTGACGCTGAACCTCGACACGATCGCCTTCGACGCGCTCACCGAGGACGTGGACGGATTTCGCAAGAGTGGCGAGGAGCAGCTGTCCGGGCGCGTGCGCGAGCAGATCCTGAAGTGCTTGTTTAGTGAGGAGCTGGGCGCGGTGCTGCAGATCCGCGCCGCGGATCGGACGACGGTGATGGAGGCGCTGCGCGCAGCGGGCCTCGGACCGGTGTCGCACCTCATCGGCACCCTGAACACGCGCGACGAGATCCGCTTCACGCGCAACGCCAAGCCGGTGTTCACGGAACAGCGCGTCGACCTGCAGCGCGCCTGGTCGGAGACCTCGTACCTGATGCAGAAGCTGCGCGACAACCCGGACTGTGCGCAGGAGGCGTACGACCGCATCCTCGATGCTGCCGATCCCGGCCTGTCGGTGGCGTTGACCTACGACCCGAAGGAAGTGTTCGTCGGCACGGGCGCGCGGCCACGCGTGGCCATCCTCAGGGAGCAGGGCGTCAACGGCCAGGTGGAGATGGCTGCGGCGTTCGACCGCGCCGGCTTCGAGGCGGTGGACGTGCACATGTCGGACCTGATCGCGGGCCGGCTGGCGCTGGAGTCCTTCAAGGGCTACGCCGCTTGCGGCGGGTTTTCCTACGGTGACGTGCTGGGCGGCGGGCAGGGCTGGGCCAAGTCGATCCTGTTCAACGCCCGGGCGCGAAAGGCGTTCGAGGCGTTCTTCGCGCGCGCCGACACCTTTGCCCTGGGCATCTGCAATGGATGCCAGATGATGGCGGCCCTCAAGGAGCTGGTGCCGGGGGCGCAGCACTGGCCTTCGTTCGAAAGGAACCGTTCGGAGCAGTTCGAGGGGCGCATGGTGATGGTCGAGGTGGTCGAGAGCCCGTCGTTGTTCTTCGCGGGCATGGCGGGCAGCCGCATGCCGGGCGTGACGGCGCATGGCGAAGGCAGGGCGCAGTTCGCGTCGGAGGCGGATCGAAAGCAGGCGATCGTCGCCGTACGTTTCGTCGACAACCATGGCAAGGCGACCGAGATCTATCCGCTGAACCCCAACGGCTCGCCCGCGGGCATTACCGGGCTGACGACGGCGGACGGGCGCTTCACCATACTGATGGAGCATCCGGAACGGGTGTTCAGGACGGTGCAGATGTCCTGGGCGCCGGCAGGGCTGGGGGAGGATTCGCCTTGGATGCGCATGTTCAGGAACGCGCGGCAGTGGGTGGCGTAGCGGCCTGAATGCACGCAGCGGCGCTTGCGGGTGTCTAATCCTTCCTGGAAGCCGGCGCCCCGGGGCCCGCGCCGGCCGCAATCGAGGCCCCAGTTACGCGGAGGAGGTACAGACCATGCCCACTTTCGTTACCCTAGCGAATTTCACGGACCAGGGCGTCAAGACCGCCAAGGACAGCGTCAACCGCGCCGAAGCGGTCAAGGCGATGGGCGAGAAATTCGGCGTCAAGATGAAGGATATCTACTGGACGATGGGCGCGTACGACGTGGTGGCGGTGTTCGAGGCGCCCGACGGCCCCTCGATGTCGGCGTTTGCCCTGGCCATCGCCGGCGCGGGCAACATCCGCTCGCAGACGCTGCGCGCCTACCCGAAGGAAGAGATGAAGGAGATCGTGAAGAAGCTGCCGTGAAAATGAGACAATGCGCCCATGAGCGATCCTGACCACCAAGCGCGCCTGGCCCGTCTGCGGGAATTGCTGTCGATCCCCGACCGGGAGCGCAGCGATGCGCAATGGGACGAGCTGAACGAGCTCGAAATCGTGCTGGCCAGCAGCAACCGGCAGGGCGCGCCGCGCCCGGAGCAGCAGGGCGGGGGCCAGAACCGGCCGCGGCACGGCGGCGGCGGGCAGCACCCCGGCGGCCAGGGGCGCAAGTTCCATAACCGCCCGCCCAAGCGCCGCGGACCGCCGCCCGGCCGCTAGGCGGCTCACGAAAAGTTTGGAGAGGGAGACACGCATGGCCATCACGCGCCACGATCCAGGACCGCTGCTGTCGCTGGCGGTCGAGCACGGCGATACCGTTTATCTGGCGGGCATCGTCGCCAAGAACCTCAAGAACGACGTCAAGGGCCAGACCGAGGAAGTGCTGGCGGAGATCGACCGCCTGCTCGCCAAGGCGGGCTCGGGCAAGTCGAAGATCCTGCAGGCCACCATCTGGGTGAGCGACATCCGCCACCGGGCGGCGATGAACGAGGTGTGGACGAAGTGGGTGGACCCCAAGAACCTGCCGGGGCGCGCCTGCATCGAGGCCAAGCTGGCCGATCCCAACGCGCTGGTCGAGATCATGGTGACCGCGGCCCGCTAGGAAAAAGCGCCGCCGCGGCCACTTCCCGCGCGGGACTACTCCCCGCGCTTGTAGACGATCTTCTTCGTACCGCCGTCGCAGGTGCCGACGACCTTGCCGTCCTCCGGCGCGTCCTTGTCGACGATGGTGGTGGTGAACACCTTGACGCCGTTGGCGGTGATCTTGGCGTCGATTTCGCTTTTCAGCTCGTTGCAGTCCTTCCTCTGGGCGAGGGCGGGCGTGACGGCGAGGGCGAGCAGCAGGGCCAGTGCGGTCTTGTACATGCGGTGACTCCCGTTTTGAGTTCGAACAGCGCGGCTATTGTGCACCGGGCGCGCCGCGCGTGAAAGGGGACTAGTACCGCCCGCCGCGCGCAAAGCGCGCGATGCCCGCGGCGACCTCCGCCTCCATACCGTGAAAGCCGTGCGGCGAGCGGCCTTCGCAGGCGTCGCCCGGGCCCGAGGTGCCGCCCGAGACCGCCACGACTTGCGCGCGGGAGCCCTTGTAGCGCTCGGCGATGCCCTGCGCGCCCGAGGGCGGCGAGCGAAAGCACCCGTCCTGCGCGTGGCTGACCACCAGGAGCGGCGCGCGAATGTCCTCGATCCGGTTGTCATGCACCGTCTGCGCCGTCCACGCCTTGCGGCCGCGCGCGGTGCCCACCGTGACCGGCGAGGTGAGGACGGCGCCGTCGACGTCCGCGAGGCGCGAAGCCGCGTTCGCCGCCGAGATCGAGCCGCGGCTGGTGCCCACCAGCCACACCGGACCCTTGACGCGCTCGCGCACGTCGGCGATCACCTTGGCGAGGTCCGCGGCGTGCGCCGCATGCGCGCGGAAGCCGCCGAGGCCGTCTTCTCCCGCGTGGTCGCTCGGCGCGTCCACCAGCGCGGTGGCGAAGCCTTCGGCGTGGAACAGCGGCTGCGAGCGTACGAGCGAGTTGCCTTTCAGCTTGCGCGGACACCCCTGCGCGTCGAGATCGAGGTGGCCAGCGCCCCCGGGGAGCAGCACGAGCGCGGCTCGGGCGCCCTGTGGGACGACGAGGGCGTAGCGCATGGTGGTGCCGTCGTGGGTCGGGACAGAGGCGACTTCGCCGCAGGCGAGGGCGGCGAGCGGAGACAGCAGGACCAGCGTCGCAAGCAGGCGTTTCATAGCATCTCCAGGGGCCGCGCTTTACGAGGTGGCGGGAAGGCGGCGTCGAGCGCTTTCAGCGCCGCGGCGTCGAGGGTGAGGTCGAGCGCCCTGCGGTTCTCGCGCACGTGGCCGACGCTGCTCGCTTTCGGAATGGTCACGACGCCGTCCTGCCGCAGCACCCAGGCAAGCGCCACCTGAGCGGGAGTTGCGCCGAGCCGCGTCGCGACACCGGCCAGCGCCCTGTTGCCGAGGATGCGGCCCTGCTCGATCGGCGTGTAGGCCATGATCGGGATTGCGCGCTTGCGGCACCAGGGCAGGAGGTCGAACTCGATGCCGCGGCGCGCGAGGTTGTAGAGCACCTGGTTGGCGGCGCAGGCCCGGCCGCCGGCGAGGGCGACGAGCTGCTTCA
>JAOUGZ010000321.1 GCA_029865405.1 Betaproteobacteria bacterium | reverse complement strand
GATTGCCGTTCTTCCCGGCGACGGCATCGGCGTCGAGGTGATCGACGCCACGATCCCGGTGCTGGAACAGGCGCTGCGCGGCAGCGGCCTGGCGCTCGCCTTCCGCCTCGCCGAGCGGCGCAAGTCGCGCGGGCGCCCGGGGCGCGTCACCTGCGTCGACAAGGCCAACGTCTTCCTGTCGATGGCTTTTTTCCGCAGGATTTTCGAGGAAGTGGCCGCCGCCGAGCGCATCGAGCGCGCGGTGGACGCCGCCTTCGCCTCCGGGCGCCTCAGGCCGTTCGAGTTCGGCGGCAGGGACGGCACCTCGTCGATCCGTGACGCCGTGCTCTCGAACCTTTAAATTGCGGACATGCTCCTTGGCTGCATCGCGGACGACCTGACCGGCGCCACCGACCTCGGCGTGACGCTCGCGCGCGAGGGCCTGTCGGTGGTGCAGGTGAACGGCGTGCCGGAGGCGGGGCTCGCCGCGCCCGACGCCGACGCGGTGGTGGTGGCGCTGAAATCGCGCACCAACCCGCCCGAGGAGGCGGTCGAGTGGTCGCTGCAGGCGCTCGCCTGGCTGCGGCACGCGATGGCGAGCCACATCTACTTCAAGGTCTGCTCGACCTTCGATTCCACGCCGCGCGGCAACATCGGGCCGGTGGCCGACGCGCTGCTCGCGGCGCTCGGCCGCGAGTTCGCCCTGGCGACGCCCGCCTACCCGCGCAACCAGCGCACCGTGTACCTCGGCAACCTTTTCGTGGGCGCCGTGCCGCTCGCCGAATCGGGCATGCGCAATCACCCGTTGACGCCGATGACCGACTCGAACCTGGTGCGCGTGATGGGCGCGCAGACCAAAGGGCGCGTGGGCCTGGTGGATTTCGCGGCGGTCGAGGCGGGCGCCGCGGCGGTGCAGGCGCGCGGCGAGGCGCTGCGCGCCGAGGGCTGCCGCTACGCGATCGTCGACGCGATCCGCGACGAGCACCTCGTCGCCGCGGGCGCCGCCTGCGCGGACCTGAAGTTCTCGATCGGCGGCGCCGGCCTCGCCATGGGCATCGCGCGCGCTCTGGCCAAGGGCGCGAAGAAGGGCGCGGGCGCCGCGCTGCCGAATGTGGACGGCGCGGCCGCGATCCTGTCCGGCAGCTGCTCCGAGGCGACGCTCGCGCAGGTCGAGGCCGCGCGTGCGAAGTACCCGTCGCTGCATCTCGATCCGGCGCGGCTCGACGTGCAAGCCGCGCTCGCCTGGGCGAAGCCGAAGCTCGGCGCCGGTCCGGTACTGATCTACACCTCGGCGCTGCCTTCGGCGCGCGCCGAAGGGCGCGCTGATGCGATCGAGCATGCATTCCGCGCCCTGGCCAAGGGCCTTGCCGCCGCGGGCGTGCGGCGCTTCGTCGTCGCCGGCGGCGAGACCTCCGGCGCGGTGACCGAGGCGCTCGGCGTGAAAGCCCTCGCCATCGGGCCGGAGATCGCGCCCGGCGTGCCCTGGACCGCGTCGCTCGGCGGCGAGCCGATGCTGCTCGCACTGAAATCCGGCAACTTCGGCGGGCCGGACTTCTTCTCGAAGGCCTTCGAGGTGCTGGCGTGACCGAGAGCCAGCTGCGCGAGCAGCTCGTGATGTTCGGGCAGTCGCTCTACGCGCGCGGCTACGCGCACGGCAGCTCGGGCAACCTCTCTGTGCGCCTGCCCGACGGGTTGCTGGTCACGCCAACCAATTCCTGCCTCGGCCGGCTCGACCCGGCGAAGATCTCGAAGCTCGACCAGGCGGGCAACCACGTCTCGGGCGACAAACCGTCGAAGGAGGGCTTCCTTCACCTCGCCATGTACGAGGAGCGCGCGAGCGCGCAGGGCATCGTGCACTTGCACTGCACGCACTGCGTGGCGGTGTCCTGCCTGCGCCACGCCGATGCCGCGAACGTGCTGCCGCCGATCACGGCGTACTACGTGATGCGCATCGGCAAGCTGCCGCTCGTGCCGTATTACCGGCCGGGCGATCGCGCGCTGGCCGAAGCGGTGCGCGAGAAAGCGAAGCAGCACCACGCGGTGCTCCTGGCCAACCACGGGCCGGTGGTCGCGGGGAAGTCGCTCGAGGAGGCCGTCTACAGCGCCGAGGAGATGGAGGAGACGGCGAAGCTGCACCTCCTGCTCACCGGGCGCGACACGCGGCCGCTGGACGCGGCGCAGATCGCGGATCTGGAAGCGCATTTTCCGAGCTGACGCATGCGGCCCAGTTTCATCTTCATCCTCGCCGACGACCTCGGCTATGCCGATCTCGGCTGCTACGGAGCTCGCTCCGGCTGCTCGCCGGTGCTGGACCGCCTGGCGGCCGAAGGCCTGCGCTTCACCGACGGCTACGCGAATTCGTCCGTGTGCTCGCCTACGCGGTTCGCTCTGGCTACCGGGCGCTGGCAACATCGCCTTCGCGGCGGCGCCGACGAGCCGATCTCGGGCAAGAAGCGCGGCGACCCGGTGCTCGGTCTGCCGCCGGCGCACCCGACGCTCGCGTCGCTCCTGCGCGACGCGGGCTACGCGACGGCGCTCGTCGGCAAGTGGCACCTCGGCTATCCGCCGCACTTCCATCCGCTGAAGAGCGGCTACGAGGAGTTCTTCGGCTCGCTTTCGGGCGGCTTCGACTACTTTACGCATTGCGACACCGCGGGCGTGCACGACCTGTGGGACGGCGAGACGGAGATCCACAGGGATGGCTACATGACCGACCTGCTGTCCGAGCGCGCGGTACAGTTCGTGAGCAAGAGGCGCAAGGCGCCCTTTCTCCTCTCGCTGCACTACAGCGCGCCGCACTGGCCCTGGGAGACGCGCGCCGACGAGGCCGAGGCGAAGCGCATCGAGAGGATCTGGCACACCGACGGTGGCTCGCTCGCCGCGTACCAGCAGATGATCCATCACATGGACGAGGGCATCGGCCAGGTGCTCGCCGCGCTGCCCGACCCGCAGAACACGCTCGTGGTCTTCACCAGCGACAACGGCGGCGAGCGCTTCGCCGACACCTGGCCCCTCGTCGGCAAGAAGATGGACCTCCTCGAAGGCGGCATCCGCGTGCCGTACATCGTGCGCTGGCCGGCGCGCGTGAAGCCGGGCGGCATCACAGGGCAGCACGCGATCACCATGGACTGGGTGGCGACGTTTCTCGAGGCGGCGGGGGTGAAGCCGCATCCGGACTATCGCCTCGACGGCCTGAGCCTGCTCAAGGTGCTGGAGAAGCCGGACGCGCCCATTGCCCGGGACCTGTTCTGGCGCATGAAGTACCGCAGCCAGCGCGCCGTGCGCTCGGGCGACTGGAAGTACTTCGCGAGCGAGGACGGGGAGTTCCTGTTCAACCTCGCGCTGGACGCGCGCGAGCGCGCCAACTACGCCTGGCGCGAGCCGGCGCGCCTGGACGCGCTGCGCGCGAAATACGAGGCCTGGGAGAAATCGATTCCCCCGATGCCGCCGGACGCGGCCTTCTCGATTCCCTACTCGCGCGCCGACGTGGCGCAGCCCTCATGACGACCCGACGCGGATTCCTGCTCGGCGGCCTCGCGGTTGCCGCGACGCCGAGCGTGCTCGCGCAAAGCCATGCGCAGCACGGCGGCCTGTACGAGAGCCTGCGCCAGCCCGGGCGCATCGACCTGCCGGAGGTGGCGGCAACGCAGCACGTCTTCGACAGCCCGGCGCCGAAGGCGGCGAACCCGGGGAACTGGATCGCGCGCGCGCCCGTGCCGCTGCCGCGAAGCGAGATGGCCTGGGCGGCGGCGCTCGGCGATCGCATGCACCTGGTCGGCGGCTACGGCGAGCAGCGCGTCGACCGACCGTACCACCAGGTCTACGACCCGGCGCGCGATGCATGGTCCGAGGCGGCGGCATTGCCGCGCGGCGCCAACCACGTCGGCGTGGCGGTGCTGGACGGCAGGCTCTACGCGATCGGCGGCTTCGTCGAGCAGAACCGCAAGCCCCACCGCGACTGCTTCGCCTGGGACCCGAACGCCGACCGCTGGCAGGCGATCGCGCCGCTGCCCGATGCCTGCGGCGCCGTCGCCTGCGTGGCCTTCGAAGGCCGCGTGCATGGCATCGGCGGCGCGGTGGGCGACACGTTTCCGGCGAAGAAGTCCGTCGACTGGCATCTCGCCTACGACCCGAAGGCCGATCGCTGGGACAGGCGCGCGCCGGTGCCGACGGGACGCGATCACACGGGCACGCTCGTGGTCAACGGCGCGATCCACGTCATTGGCGGGCGCGTCGACTCCTTCCACATCAATTCCAACCTGCACCATGCCTACGACGTGAAGAAGGACGCCTGGGAGGCGCGCCGGCCGCTGCCCACCGCGCGCTCCGGGCACGGCGCAGTGCTTTACCGCGACAAGGTCTTCGTCATGGGCGGCGAGGGCACCGACCGCGTCTACGGCCAGAACGAAG
>JAOUGZ010000320.1 GCA_029865405.1 Betaproteobacteria bacterium | reverse complement strand
CTCGAGCGTGCTTTCCGTGCGCGGCGCGCGCACCGGGGTTGGCGCCACCGAGCCGAATGCGACCCGCACATCGCGCAGCACCCTGCCGTCGCGGCGCGCGCCGAGCGCAATCGCGATCGCCGAGATGTCCAGGCCCGGCCGCGTGCCGTGCTTGTAGAACTCGCCCGCGAATCCCGCCGGCGGCAGCGGCACTTCGACCGCGGCGAGCAGCTCGGAGGGCGCACGGCAGGTGCGCCCCGGGCCGAGGAAGAATTCGGTGAGCGGCACGCGGCGCACCTGGAGCGCGCCGTTCGGCTTCGCCGCGAGCACCGCGCGCGCGTTCAAGGCGAGCAGCGGCACCAGCGTGTCTCCCGCGGGCGAGGCGTTGCACACGTTGCCGCCGACGGTTGCCGCGTTGCGGATCTGGTCGCTGGCGAAGTGGTCGCAGGACTGCCACAGGAGGTTGAGGCGATCGCGCACCAGCGCGCTTTCCAGCATCTCGGTGATCGTGACGAGCGCGCCGAGGCGCACCACGCCGCCCTCCTCGTCGATGCCCCGCAGCTCCGGCACGCGCCGCAGGTTCATCAGCACGGGCTGGAGCTTCATCCGCCCGGCGCGCGTCTGCGGCATGACGTCCGTGCCCCCGGCGAACAGCGTGACGTTGCCCGCGCGCAGGATCTCGGTAGCTTCCTCGAGCGACTTCGGCACCTGGTAAGTCTGGATCGGAAGCATCTAGAACCTCACCGGCTCGCGATAGCGGCCAAACACGCCGACCAGCACACCGGTGATCTCGCCGACGCTGGCGTAGGCCTTCACTGCCTCCAGAATGGCGGGCATCAGGTTCGCCCCTGCGCGCGCATCCGCCTCGACGCGCGCCAGCGCCGGCTGCACGCGCGACGCGTCGCGCTCGGCGCGCACGCGCCCGAGCGCGCCGACCTGAGCGCGCGCGTCCTCTTCGCGGTAGGGGTGGAATTCCATCTCCGGCGTCTTATCCTCGGTGCGGTAGCAGTTGACGCCCACCTTGCGCAGCCGGCCCGCCTCGATCTCGCACTGGCGCTTGTACGCCTGCGCCGAGACCTTGGCCTGGATCGCGCCCTCGCCGATCAGCTTGACGATGCCGCCCTGGGCATCTACCTCGGCCATGATGGCCTGCATGCGATCGCGCATCTGGTTGGTGAGCGTCTCCACGTAGTATGAGCCGCCGAGCGGGTCGGCGGTGTCGCCCAGACCCATCTCCTCGATCAGCAGCTGCATGGTGCGAAGCGAAATCCGCTGCGCGTACTCGGAGGGGATGGTGTAGGCCTCGTCGTAGCAGCACAGCGCCATGGTCTGCGTGCCCGAGAGCGCGCAGATGAGCGCATAGTAGGCGCCGCGCACGATGTTCAGCTCCGGCTGCTCGAAGGTGAGCCCGCCGCCGCCGCCGCCGGCGATCATGCGCAGCCACATCGAGCCCGGCTTTGCCGCGCCGTACTGCTCCTTCATGATCTTCGCCCACAGGCTGCGGCCAGCGCGGAACTTCGCCACCTGCTCGAACAAGCTGCCGAAGCAGTTGAAGTTGAACGACAGCCGCCCGGCGAACTCGTCCACCGGCAGCCCGCGCCGGATCACGTCGTCGGCATAGGCCCTGGCGATGCAGAACGCGTAGGCCATCTCCTGCGCCGGGTCGGCGCCGGATTCGCGGATGTGGTAGCCGCACACCGATACCGGGCTGTACTTGGGCGCATGCGCGGCGCAGTACTCGATGGTGTCGCCGACCAGGCGGATCGACGGCCCGACCGGATAGACCCAGGTGCCGCGGCCGACGAACTCCTTGAGGATGTCGTTCTGCGCGGTGCCGCGCAGCTTGGCGAGGTCGTAGCCACGCTTCTCGGCCATCGCCAGGTACATGGCGATCAGGATCGCGGCGGCACCGTTGACGGTGAGCGAAACGGTGATGCGATCAAGGTCGACGCCCGCGAACGCGATCTCGAAATCGCGCAGCGTGTCGACCGCCATGCCCACGCGCCCGACCTCGCCCTCGGCCTGCGGGTCGTCGGAGTCCATGCCGCACTGGGTGGGCAGGTCGAAGGCGACGTTCAGGCCGGTCTGGCCGTTGTCGATCAGGTAGTGGAAGCGCTTGTTGGTGTCCGCGGCATTGCCGAAGCCGGTGTACTGGCGCATGGTAAACGGCTGCTTGCGATACATGAGCGGATGGATGCCGCGCGTGAACGGATACTGGCCGGGCAGTCCGATCATGCCCTCGCCGCCGCTCGCCGCCACGTCCGCTGCGGTGTACAGCGGCCGCACCTCGATGCCCGACTCGTTGACCACGGGGTTCAATTCTCTTTGCGGAAGATCCTTCGGTTTCATGGCGCCTCGGCCCGGACGAAGTTGACGATATCCTCGAGCCTGGAGCTCGAGGGGAAAATGCCCTTGAAGCCGAGCGCGCGCAGCGCGTCGTGGTCCCGCGCGGGCAGGTTGCCGCCGATGATCCAGAGCTTGTCGCCGAGGCCCGCCTGCTCGAGCAGGGGCTTCAACTTGCGGCAGATAGGCAGGTGCGAGCCCGCCATCGAGGAGAGCGCGATCACGTCGGCGTCCTCCTCGAGCGCGATGCGCGCGATCGCCTCCGGCGTCCGGCGCAGCCCCGTGTAGATCACTTCGAACCCGGCTTCCATCAGCGCGCGCACCACCACCTTCGCGCCCTGGTCGTGGCCGTCCAGGCCGGGCTTGGCGAGCACCACCTTGATGCGCTTGCCCGCGCTCACGATCGGCAGACCTCCTTGGAGATGATCAGCTTCAGGATCTCGCTCGTGCCGCCGCCGATCAGCGTGAAACGCGCATCGCGCAGATAGCGCTGCACCGGGTACTCCATGGCGTAGCCGTAGGAGGCGAACACGCGCGCGGCCTGGTCGGTGACGCGCGCGGCGCACTCGCTTGCAAAGAGCTTCGCCATCGCGGCCTCCTTGTGGTGCGGCTTGCCGGCATCGCGCAGCCAGGCGGCGCGGTACACGAGCTGGGTCGCCGCCTCGAGCTCGGTGGCCATCTCGGCGAGCTTCATCTGGATGGCCTGGTAGCGGTTGATGGGCTTGCCGAACTGGCTGCGCTCGGCGCTGTAGCGCACCGCCGCTTCGAGCGCAGCGCGCGCCTGCCCCACTGCCATCGCCCCGGTGATGATGCGGATCTCGGCGAGCGTCTTGCGCAGGTGCCCCTCGCCGTCGCCCTCCTCCTTCGAGAGGCGGTGGCCGTCGGGCACGAAGCAGGCGTCGAAGGCGAGCTCGGAGGTCGGAAGCGCCCACACGCCCATCTTTTCGATCGCACGACCGAGCCGCACGCCCTCGAAGCCGCGCTCGACGAGGAAGATGGTGAGCTTCTTCTCGTCGCCCGCCCGCGCGAACACGGTGAAGAAGTCCGCCACCGGCGCCGCGGTGACCCAGGTCTTCTGCCCGTCCAGCCGGTAGCCGCCCTCGACCTTGCGCGCGCGCGTGGCGATGCCCTCGAGGTCGCTGCCCGCGTTCGGCTCGGTCATGCAGAGCGCGCCGATCTTCTCGCCGCGCAGCGCCGGCTTGAACAGCCGCTCGCGGATCTCGGCGTTGCCGAGCATGTGCAGGAACTTGGTGCCCATGAGCGACTGCATCGCGGCGCAGCCGGCGAGCGACATTGAGCCACGTGCGATCTCCTCCAGCGCGACGCAGAACTCGGCGAGCTGCATGCCGCTGCCGCCGACGTCCTCCGGATAGCGCATGCCGAACAGGCCCAGCGCCGCGAGCTCGCCGAACAGCGCGCGCGGAAATGCGTGCGCCTCGTCGAGCGCCGCCGCCTGCGGCGCGACGCGCTCGTCGCAAAAGCGCGCGAAGGTCTCGCGCACCTGGCGCTGCTCGGCGCTGGGCTCGAAGTCCATGTCAGTCGCGCCCTCGGAGATCGCGCCTGTTGACCATCATCGGGCCTGCGCGGCGGCGCGCACCGCCTCGCGCACCGCCTCCTTGCGCACCTTGCCGAGCGCGCTGCGCGGCAGGGCATCGAGAAAGCGCACTTCGCGCGGGTGCTTGTAGCGCGCAATGCGGCCCTGGAGCAGCGCGAGCGCCTCCGCTTCGCTCATCGCGCGGCCGGGCTTGAGCACCACGGCGGCGACGACCGTCTCGCCCCAGCGCCCGTCCGGCCGGCCGACGACGCAGGCTTCTGCAATCGCGGGGCACTCGAGCAGCACGTTCTCGATCTCCGCCGGGTAGACGTTCTCGCCCCCCGAGATGATCATGTCCTTCTTGCGCGCGACCACGTGCAGGTGGCCCTCGTCATCGAAGTGGCCGAGATCGCCCGAGCGGTACCAGCCATCGGCGAACGCTTGCGCGCTCTCGGCGGCGGCGTTCCAGTAGCCCGCCGCCAGGTTCGGTCCGCGCACCAGGATTTCGCCGTCGCGGCCCGCGGGCAGCTCCGCA
>JAOUGZ010000013.1 GCA_029865405.1 Betaproteobacteria bacterium | reverse complement strand
TCGGTGTAGTAGGGAATCTTCGCCGCTTTCAGCTTGACGAGCACGCCCTCCGGCTCCGCGTACGCCCCCACCGGCACGACGAATTGCGCGTTCGCCAGCGCCGCTTCGGCGCGCGCGCGCTCGGCGGCGTCCGGCGCGGGCTTGGCCGGCGGCGCGGCGACCGGCTTCGCGTCCGTCTGCGGCGCCGGCGCCTCGGGCTTGGACGCGGGCTTGCTCTCGGTCGCCGGCGCCTCCGGGCGCGGCGGCGCGGGCTTGGGCACCGCCTTGGGCTTGAACGCGGATTCGTCCTCGTTGGGAATGCGCACGCTGACGGGCGCGGTCTGCCGCGGCTGCGGGTCGAAGATCCAGGGCAGCACGATCACGGCGACCAGCACCAGCGCGATCGAGCCCACCAGCCGCCGCCGGCCGCGGCGCTTGAGCGTATTGACGTCCTGCGATTCAGCCATGGGTGCCGGCGCCGTGTCGGGTGGCCGCGAGGGATTGCATCACTTCGGCGACGGTAAGGAAGGATCCGAAGACGACGATTTTATCATTCTCTCCCGCTTCCTCCCGCGCCGCGGCGAACGCCGAGGCGGCACTGGCGTGCCTGTGCAGCGGCGCACGGATGCCGATGGACGACAGGATGCCGGCGAGCGCGTCGGCATCTGTCCCCCGTGGGCCGCCCAGGGTGCACAGGTGCCAGCGCGTGACGCGGGGCGCCATCCGGCGCGCCACGCCGGCGACGTCCTTGTCGCGCAGCATGCCGAAAACGGCGAGGGTCTCGGCGGCGAAGCCGGCGGCGCCGAGGTTCTCCGCCAGCACCTGGGCCGCGTCGGGGTTGTGGGCGACATCGAGTATGACCTGCGGCCTGCACGGCAGCACCTGGAATCGCCCCGGCAGAACGACTTCGGCCAGCCCGCGGCGCACGTCCTGCATGCTCACCGGCAGGCGCGCGCGCAGCGCGTCGAGCGCCGCGAGCGCGGCCGCGGCATTGTGCAACTGACGTTGCCCGCGCAACGCGGGAAAGGCGAGCGCCGGGCGCCTCGACGCAGGGCCCCAGTAGTCCCACTGGCCCGGATGCGCGCGATAGCCGAAGTCCTGGTCCAGTCGCAGCAACGGGGCACCGAGCCGCCGGGCTGCTTCGAGCACGCTCGCGGGCGGATCGGCGTCGGCGAGGATCGCCGGCCGCCCAGCGCGGAAGATGCCCGCCTTCTCGCGGCCGATCGCTTCGCGCGTGTCGCCGAGATACTCCATGTGGTCCAGGCCGACGTTGGTCACGACGGCACAATCGGCGTCGAGCACGTTGACCGCGTCCAGCCGCCCCCCCAGGCCGACCTCGAGCACCAGCGCATCCAGATTCTCGCGCGCAAACAACCAGAAGGCCGCCAGCGTGCCGTATTCGAAATAGGTCAACGGTACGGCGCCGCGCGCCTGTTCGACGGCTTCGAACGCCTGCTCGAGCGGCGCGTCCGGCGCCTCTGTGCCGTCGATCCGCACGCGCTCGTTGTAGCGCAGCAGGTGTGGCGAAGAATACAGGCCCACGCGCCGGCCCGAAGCCTGCAGGATGGCCTCCAGCATGGCGCAGACGGATCCCTTGCCGTTGGTGCCGGCAACGGTGATGGTCGGGCAACCGATGCGCGCGTCCATGCGCCCGAGCACTTCGCGCACCCGGTCCAGTCCAAGGGCGATGACGTCGGGGTGCTGGCGCCCGATGAACGCCAGCCACTCGGCGAGCGTGCGCGCGCTCACGAAGGCTGGTCGACGGCGATTCCCAGTAGCAGCGCGAGCAGCGTGGCGAGCTTGTCCCGCAGCTGGCGGCGGTCGACGATCATGTCGATGGCGCCCTTCTCCAGCAGGAATTCCGCGCGCTGGAATCCTTCCGGCAGCTTCTGGCGCACGGTCTGCTCGATGACGCGCGGGCCCGCGAAGCCGACCAAGGCCTTGGGCTCGGCGATCACCAGGTCGCCGATCATGGCGTAGCTCGCCGACACGCCGCCCGTGGTGGGATCGGTGAGCACGGTGACGAATGGCAGGCGCCGCTCGGCGAGATCGGTGAGCGCCGCGGTGGTCTTCGCCATCTGCATGAGCGACAGCAGGCCCTCCTGCATGCGCGCGCCGCCGCTCGCCGTGATGGCGATGAAGGGCAGCTTCTGCTCGATGGCGACACGCACGCCGCGCACGAAGCGCTCGCCGAGCACCGAGCCCATGGTGCCCGCCATGAAGTCGAACTCGTGCGCCGCCACCACCACGCCGAGCGCCTTGATCGCGCCCTGCATCACCACCAGCGCCTCCGATTCCCCGGACTCGGCTTCGGCGTCGAGCAGTCGCTCGGTGTACTTCTTGGAATCACGGAACTTGAGGCTGTCCACGGGGAGCACTTCGGCGCCGATCTCGAAGCGCCCGTCGGCGTCGAGCAGCCCGTCGAGGCGCGCGCGCGCGCCGATCCGCTGGTGGAAGCCGCACTTCGGGCAGACGTTGAGGTTCTTCTCCAGGTCGGTGCTGTAGAGCACCGCGTCGCAGGCGGGGCACTTGGTCCACAGGCCTTCCGGCACCGCGCGCCTCGGCCCCGAGCTGCGCTGGATCTTCGGCGGCAGGAGTTTCTGCAGCCAGCTCATTGCACCACCACCCGCGCGTCGAGCGCCTCGCGGATGGGCTTGAGCAGCGCCTTGACTCGCGCGACGGCGTGCTCCGGGCCCGCCGCCTCGATCTCCTGGATGATGCGGCTGCCGATGACGACGGCGTCGGCGGTCTGCGCCACGCGGCACGCGGAGTCGGCGTCGCGGATGCCGAAGCCCACGCCGATCGGCAGGCGCGTCACGGCGCGAATCTTCGGGATGCGCGCCGCGACTTCGTCGAGATCGAGGTGGCCGGCGCCGGTCACCCCGCGCAGCGACACGTAGTAAAGGAATCCGCTGCCGATGCGCGCCACCGCCTCGATGCGCTTCTGCGTGGACGTCGGCGCCAGCAGGAAGATCGGGTCGATGCCGCCCGCCTTGGCGAGCGCCGCGAACGACACGCATTCCTCGGGCGGGTAGTCGACGACGATGACCCCGTCCACGCCCGCAGCCTTGGCTGCACGCACGAACGCTTCCACGCCCATCGCCTCGATCGGGTTGGCGTAGCCCATCAGCACCACCGGCGTCTGCGCGTTCTGCTGCCGGAAGTCGCGCACCATGCCGAGTATGTGAGCGAGGCCCACGCCCTTGGCGAGCGCGCGCTCGGAAGAGCGCTGAACCACCGGGCCGTCGGCCATCGGATCGCTGAACGGCACGCCGAGCTCCAGAATGTCGGCGCCCGACTCGACCAGCGCCGCCATCAGCGGCACGGTCAGCGCCGGCGCCGGATCGCCCGCGGTGATATAGGGAATGAGCGCCTTGCGCCCCGCCTGACGCAGGGCGACGAAGCAGGCCTGGATGCGCGACACGGCTAGAGCTTGAGGCCCGAGCGCTCGGCCACGGTCTGCATGTCCTTGTCGCCGCGACCGGAAAGGTTGACGAGCAGGATGCGGTCCTTCGGCATCGCGGGCGCGATCCGTACCGCGTACGCCACCGCGTGCGCCGATTCGAGCGCCGGGATGATGCCTTCGAAATGGCACAGGTCTCTGAACGCGCGCAGCGCGTCCTCGTCAGTGATCGCGACGTACTCGGCGCGGCCCGAATCCTTCAGCCACGCGTGCTCGGGGCCCACCCCGGGGTAGTCCAGGCCCGCCGACACCGAATGCGTCTCGATGATCTGGCCGTTGGCGTCCTGCAGGAGGTAGGTGCGATTGCCGTGCAGCACGCCGGGCTTGCCGGCGCAGAGGGACGCCGCGTGGCGCCCGGTCGCCAGCCCCTCGCCCGCTGCTTCCACGCCGATCAGCCGCACGTCCTTGAGGTCGATGTACGGATAGAAGATGCCCATCGCATTCGAGCCGCCGCCGACGCAGGCGATGACCGCATCGGGTTGGCGCCCGGCGATCTCGGGCATCTGCTGCTTGCACTCCTCGCCGATCACAGACTGGAAATCCCGCACCATCATCGGATAGGGATGCGGTCCGGCGACCGTGCCGATGATGTAGAAGGTATTGTCGACGTTCGTGACCCAGTCGCGCATTGCCTCGTTCAGCGCGTCCTTGAGCGTCTTCGAGCCGGATTCGACGGGCACCACGCTCGCGCCGAGCAGCTTCATGCGGTAGACGTTCTGCACCTGGCGCTTGATGTCCTGCGCGCCCATGTACACCACGCACTGCATGCCGTAGCGCGCGGCCACCGTCGCGGCGGCCACGCCGTGCATGCCGGCGCCCGTTTCGGCGATGACGCGCGTCTTGCCCATGCGCCGCGCGAGCAGCGCCTGGCCGATGGTGTTGTTGATCTTGTGCGCGCCGGTGTGATTGAGGTCCTCGCGCTTCAGGTAGATCTGCGCGCCGCCCAGCATCTCCGACCAGCGCCGGGCGTGGTACACGGGGCTGGGCCGGCCGACGTAGTGCTTGAGATCGCGGTGGAACTCCGCCGCGAATGCCGGATCGCGCCTTGCGTCCTGGTAGGCCGCGAGCAGCTGCTCGAGCGCGTGCGTCAGCGTCTCGGCGACGAACACGCCGCCGTAGGGGCCGAAGTGCCCATGCGCGTCGGGCAAGTCATGCATCTGCATTCCTGACCTCCGCTATGAACGCAGCCATACGGGCGGCGTCCTTGATGCCCTTGGCCGATTCCACGCCGCTGGACACGTCCACCGCCCAGGGCCTGATGCGCCGCACCGCCGCGGTCACGTTTTCTCGAGTCAGCCCGCCCGACAGCACCAGCGGGCGTTCCAGTTTCGCCGGCACCAGCGACCAATCGAAGCTCGCGCCGACGCCGCCGTATTCGCCGACATGCGCGTCGAGCAGCCAACCGCGCGCCGCGGAGAATGGGCGCAGGTATTCTAGCAAATCGATCCCCGGCGCCACGCGGCACGCTTTGACGTAGGGCAATCCGAACTGCGCGCAAAAATCCGGCGATTCCTCGCCGTGGAACTGCAGCATGGCCGGATGCACGCGGCCGATGACTTGCGCCACCTGCGCGGCGTCGGCATTGACGAACAGCGCCACGGTCTGCACGAACGGCGGCAGCGCGCCGCCGATGTCGCGAGCCCGCTCGACGCTGAGGAAGCGGGGGCTCGGCGGATAGAACACCAGGCCGATGGCGTCGGCCCCGGCCTGCGCCGCGGCGACCGCATCCTGCGGGCGCGTGATGCCGCAGACCTTGACGCGCGTCCTCATGGCAATGCCGGAACGCCGAGCTCGCCCGGCGCCAGGGCCGGCAGCCCCCAGGTCTCGGCGTATTCCACGCGCTCGAGGTACAGCCCTTCCGCGGCAAAAGTGGGCGCGGCGCGGCCGCGGTCGCGCGCGGCCAGCACTTCGCCCGCCCAGGGCGGTGCGTGCCGGCCGTTGCCGACGTACACCAGGGTGCCGATGATATTGCGCACCATATGGTGCAGGAACGCGTTGGCGCGCAGCACGAAATCGACGCGCTCGCCCCGCGCCTGCACGTCCAAGGCATGCAGCGTGCGCACCGGCGACTTCGCCTGGCACTCGGCCGAGCGGAATGCGGAAAAATCGTGCTCGCCGACCAGCTGCAACGCCGCTGCGCGCATCGCGGCGACGTCGAGCGGCGCGTGGTACCAGCCGGCGTGGCGCGCCGCAAGCGCCGGGCGCACCGGCCGGTTGAGCAGCACATAGCGATAAGTGCGCGCGAAGGCGGCGTAGCGTGCGTGAAAATCATCGGCCACGCGCGTCGCCCACAGCACCGCCACGGAATCGGGCAGGAGCGCGTTCACCCCGCGCACCCACGCGCTGTCGGGTCGCCGCGCGTCGGTATCGAAATGCACCACCTGCTCGCGGGCGTGGACGCCGCGATCGGTGCGGCCGGCACAGGTCACCTGCACGGCGCGGCTGGCGATGCCCGAGAGCGCGGCTTGCAGGACATCCTGCACGGTGCCGCCCCCAGGCTGGGTCTGCCAGCCGAGAAATCGACTGCCGTCGTATTCGAGTGCGAGCGCGATTCTCATGCGCGGGAATCGAAGCCGGCGCCGTGCGCGCCGTCGCGCGTCAGCCCAGCTTGGCCAGCAACTGGTTCGCCTGTCCCTGCTGGGCCGCGTCGCCTTCACGCAGCACCTCGTTGAGCAGTTCGCGCGCCCCGTCCTTGTCGCCCATCTCCTCGTACGCCTTCGCCAGGTCGAGCTTGGTCGCGACCTCCTGCCACTTCGGGTCCGCCTGCGCTTCGCCACCCGCTGCACCGGGTTCGCCCGGCGTGCCGAGGTCCAGGCTGATCGTGGACAGATCCATCGGCGCCGCCGACGCCGACTCCTGCGTCTGGTCGCTGCCGCCCAGATTCAGGTCGAAATCCAGGCCGCCGCCGGCGCCGGACGCCGAAGGGGCCGGGGCCGCCTCGGGTGCCGCTGGCGCTGCGCCCGGGAGCTCGAAATTCAGGCCGCCGCCCGTGTCGGCGGGCTTCTCCTCTCCGCCACCCAGGTCAAAGTCCAGACCGTTCGAAGCGGCCTTCGTTTCCTGCGCATCGAGGACCAGCGTGCCGCTGGGGGCGAAATCCGTCTGTTCCGGCGCGGCCGAAGCACTGCCGAGATCGAGATCGAGCGATGGCGTCGGCTCGGCCGCCGGCTGGGATCCACCGCCAATGTCGAAATCCACGGCCGGCGCGGCTACCGCGGCAGGCGCGGCCCGGGCGACCGCGGCGACCGGCGCGGCGGCGCCACCGCCCCCGTACAGACCATTGCCGGGATCGACGTTTCGGCCCAGCGCCATGGCCTTCTCCCAATCCGGCCCGGCGCCGTTCGTTACGCCCTTCAGCTTGAGGGCGATCGGCTCGAACGACTGCGCATCGCGCCGGTTGGCGTAGATCTCGAGCAGCTTGGCCATCACCGGTATGCGATTCGGATCTTTCTGCAGCGCTTCCTTCAGGATTTCCTCGGCCTGTGCATCGCGGCCGTAAGCCATGTAGACGTCGGCTTCGGCGATGGGATCGACATCATCGGTGCCCATGCCGCCCACCGGCGCCTGGCTGGCCGAGGACGGCGCAACACTCGCCGGCGCCGCTGCTGCCGGCGCGGCATCCATGCCGACGACCGGCTCGATCGAGCCCCGCCCGAGAACGCTATCCTGGAACTTGCTTACCGATTTTTTTTTACGCTGCCAGGCAAAGACGCCGTAGCCGACGAGCAGCAGCACCACGGCGCCGAGCAAGGGCAGCCCGATCGGGTTGTCGAGGATCTCGTCCAGCAGGCTGGGTTCCGGCGGCGGCGGCGCCATCGGCCGCGGCTTGGGCTTGGCGGCGACCGGTGCGGCCGGCGGCACGGGCTTGGGCGTTTCTGCTACGGGCTTGAGCGCCTCCGGCGCCAGGGGCGCCGGGCTCGGAGCGGCAGGCTTAGCTTCCGGCGCTGTCGCCGCCTGCGGCGCCGGTGCGGGCTTTGGGGGTTCAGGCGCCTTGGCCGCAGGCGCAGGCACCGGCTTGGCGGCCGCCTTCTGCTGCATCTGCGCCAGCTGCTGGTTACGAATCTCGAGCAGCTTCTGCAGATCGCTGACGCTCTTCTCCAGCTCGGCGACCCGCGATTGCGCTTCCTGCAACGCGCGCTGGCGCGCCGCCAGGTCATCTTCGCGCGCCGCCTTTGCCGCGCCCGGTTTCTTGGGATCGGCCTTGGAGAGCTTCAACTGGTCCGTGGACGGTGCCGGCTTCGGCTCCTCGGTCTTGGGCGTGATCTGACCCGCTGCGCTGCGCTGCGCCGCTTGCGGCGCGACGGGCGTGGCCGCCACGACGATCCCCAGGCGGCTCCGGTACTCCGCGAAGTCCGCATGCTGCGCCAGCACCAGTCGATTGGCGTCCTGCGGCTCGACCGCGGCGGCGGCATCCGCATCCGGGATGTTGAGAATGCGCCCGGCGCGCACCAGGTTGATGTTGTTGTTGATGAACGCGTCTTCGTTCGCGCGCTGCAAGGCGATCAGCATCTGGTTGAAGGTGACGCCCTGCGGGCGGTACTGAAGCGCGATCTCGCCGAGCGTGTCGCCCTTGCGCACTTCGTGCGTCTGCGCAGCTTGCGCTGCCGGCGTCTCTTTCTCGGCGGCGGGCGCGGCTTTGGCTTCTCTTGCGGTGTCGGGCCTGGCCATCGCGGGGGCCACCGGTTCGGCGACCGGCGCCTGCTCCGCGCGAGGCGCCATCGGCTTGCTCTCGGCAGCGGCCGGCGCGGCCGGCGCCGCGGCAGGCGGTGAAGGCGCGGCAGGCGCAGCAGGCGCAGTGATGGTCGAAGTCGTCGGCGCCGCCGCGGGGGCAACGGCCATCGGCGGCGGTTTCGGCCCCAGATAGCCGGGCGGATCGAGCAGCACCGTGTATTCGCGCACGAACAGGCCGGTGGCCCAACGCAGTTCCACCAGCAAGTCGACGAACGGCTCGTTGACCGGCTGGCGCGTACTGACGCGGATGATCGAGCGCCCGTCGCGCTTGTCGAGCGTGAACTGAATCCCGGTCAGCGCTGGATTGAACTCGATGCCAGCCTGCGCGAACGCGTTGCCTGAGGCCAGTCGCGCTTCGAGCGAGGATTCCTCGCCGGGCTGCACCGAGACCACCTCGATTTCGGCGAGCAGCGGCTGGCCGAGAAACGACTGCACGCTCAACCGGCCCAGACCCGCCGCCTGCGCGAGCAGGGGCAACGACAAGACCGCTGCCGAGACGAGTCGTAGCAACGCGACCGGTTTACTCACCCGCACCACCCTGAATCATTCTTATCGACTGAGTACCATAACATCATGGCGTTAGGCCTGCAAGCTGAGACATTTTCTTAAGGCCGGACGCCGGCGTCCAGAAGGATGCGCAACATGCGCCGCAGGGGCTCGGCCGCGCCCCACAGAAGCTGGTCGCCCACCGTAAACGCGGCCAGATAGTCCCCGCCCATCGGCAACTTGCGCAGCCGCCCGACCGGAACGGACAGCTTGCCCGTCACCGCCGCCGGCGTGAGCTCGGCGAGCGTCTCTTCTTTGCGGTTGGGCACCACCCGCACCCACTCATTGCCCTCGGCGATCATGCCCTGCACCTCGTCGAGCGGCACGTCCTTGCGCAGCTTGATGGTCAGCGCCTGGCTGTGGCAGCGCATCGTGCCCACGCGCACGCAGATCCCGTCTACCGGAATGGGCCGCACGCTTCGGCCGAGGATCTTGTTGGTCTCCGCCTGCCCTTTCCACTCTTCGCGGCTCTGGCCGTCGCCGAGGTCCTTGTCGATCCAGGGCAGGAGGCTGCCGGCAAGCGGATGGCCGAAATTCGACTTCGGCAACCCCCCGTTGCGCAACGCGTCGGCGACGCGCCGGTCGATGTCGAGCGCAGTCGCTGCGGGATCGTCGAGGGCGGGCTTCGCCACCTCGCCCAGGTGCGCCATCTGCTCGGCAAGCTCGCGCATGTTTGCGGCACCGGCGCCCGAGGCGGCCTGATAGGTCATGCACGTCATCCATTCGATGAGATCTCGCCGGAACAACCCTGCCATGCCCATCATCATCAGGCTGACCGTACAGTTGCCGCCAATGTAGTCGCGTACGCCCGTGGCGATCGCGCGCTCGATCACGGGCATGTTGACCGGGTCGAGGATGATCACCGCGTGGTCCTTCATGCGCAGCGCGCTCGCCGCGTCGATCCAGTATCCCTTCCAGCCCGCTGCGCGCAGCTTCGGGTAGACCTCGTTGGTGTAGTCGCCGCCCTGGCAGGCGATGATCACCGGCAGGCCCTTTAGCGCCGCGATGTCGGTCGCGTCTTGCACCGGGCCCGCGTCTTTGCCGATCGCCGGGCCCGCGCCGCCCGCCTGGGAGGTGGAGAAGAACACCGGCTCGATGAGGTCGAAGTCCCGCTCCTCGCGCATGCGCTGCACGAGCACCGAGCCCACCATCCCCCGCCAGCCGACGATTCCTACTCTGAGCATGGCCCTTTCCCTTACAGCGCCGCCACCACGGCGTCGCCCATTTCCTGCGTGCCGACCTTGCGGCAGCCGTCAGTATAGATGTCCGCGGTGCGCAGGCCCTGCCCCAGCACCTTGCGCACCGCCGCCTCGAGCCGGTCGGCCTCCGCCTTACGCCCCAGCGAATAGCGCAGCATCATGGCGGAAGAAAGTATGGTGGCCAGGGGGTTGGCGAGCCCCTTGCCGGCGATGTCCGGCGCCGAGCCGTGGATCGGCTCATACAGGCCCTTTCCCTTCTCGTCCATGGAGGCCGAGGGCAGCATGCCGATCGAGCCCGTGAGCATCGACGCTTCATCGGACAGGATGTCGCCGAACAGGTTGCCGGTGACGATGACGTCGAACTGCTTCGGATTGCGCACCAGCTGCATCGCGCAGTTGTCCACGTACATGTGGCTGAGCCGGACGTCGGCATAGTCCTTGCCGACTTCGCTCACCACCTGCTTCCACAGTTCGGTGGTCTCGAGCACGTTGGCCTTGTCCACCGAGCACAGGCGCTTGCCACGGCGGCGCGCGGCCTCGAAGGCGACGCGCGCGATGCGCCGGATCTCGCTTTCGCGGTAGCGCATGGTGTTCACGCCCTCGCGCTCGCCGTTGGCGAGCGTCGTGATGCCGCGCGGCTCGCCAAAATAGATGTCCCCGGTCAGCTCGCGCACGATGAGCAGGTCGAGCCCGGCCACCAGCTCCGGCCTGAGCGAGGAAGCCTGCGCGAGCTCGGGGAATACCTGCGCCGGTCGCAGGTTCGCGAACAGGCCCAGCTCCTTTCTCAGCCGCAGCAGGCCGCGCTCGGGGCGCTTGTCGCGCGGCAGCGCGTCGTATTGCGGTCCGCCGATGGCGCCAAAGAGGATGGCGTCGGCCTTGCGCGCGAGCGTGAGCGTCGCCTCGGGCAGCGGGTCGCCCGCCGCCTCGTAGCCCGCGCCGCCGACCGGGGCGTCTTCGAGCTCCAGGGGCAGCTCCAGGCGACGCAGCGCCCTCACCGCCTGGGCCATGATCTCTTTTCCGATCCCGTCCCCGGGCAGCACCGCGATCTTCATCGGGTCACCGCATCAGCCAGGGAAACTGCTGCAGCCGTTTCGCCTCGAATGCCTGGATCTCGTCCTTGTGTTGCAGCGTCAGGCCGATCTCGTCCAACCCGTTCAGCAGGCAATACTTGCGGAAAGCGTCGATTTCGAAGCGCATGACCTGCGCGCGATCGGCCGTGGACACCGTCTGCGCGTCCAGGTCCACCGTCAGGCGAAATCCCGGAAACGACGCGCACTCGTAGAACAGGCGATCGACCTCGGCTTCCTGCAGCACCACCGGCAGGAAACCGTTCTTGAAGCTGTTGTTGTAGAAGATGTCGCCGAACGAGGGCGCGATGACGCAGCGAAAGCCGTAGTCGAGCAGCGCCCAGGGCGCGTGCTCGCGCGAGCTGCCGCAGCCGAAATTCTTGCGCGCCAGCAGGATCGACGCGTCCTTGTAGCGCGGATCATTGAGGACGAAGTTCGGATTGCGCGGCCGCTTGGCGTGGTCCATGCCCGGCTCGCCGTGGTCCAGGTAGCGCCAGGCGTCGAACAGGTTCGGGCCGTAGCCGGTCTTCTTGATCGACTTGAGGAACTGCTTCGGAATGATCTGGTCGGTGTCGACGTTGCCGCGGTCGAGCGGCACGACGATCCCGGTGTGCACTGTGAATTTATCCATGCTTCAGCGCCACTGCCGGATGTCGACGAAATGCCCGGTGACGGCCGCGGCCGCCGCCATTGCCGGGCTGACGAGGTGCGTGCGCCCGCCGTCACCCTGGCGCCCTTCGAAGTTGCGGTTGGAGGTCGAGGCGCAGCGCTCGCCCGGCTCGAGCCGGTCGGCATTCATCGCCAGGCACATGGAGCAGCCCGGCTGACGCCAGTCGAAGCCCGCGTCCTTGAATACCCTGTCAAGGCCTTCCTTCTCGGCCTGCGCCTTCACCAGTCCGGAGCCCGGCACCACCATCGCCAGGCGCACGTTCGGCGCCACGCGCCGGCCCTTCACCACGGCCGCCGCGACGCGCAGGTCCTCGATGCGCGAGTTGGTGCACGAGCCGATGAACACCTTGTCGAGCTTGATGTCGGTGATCTTGGTGCGCGGCTTGAGGCCCATGTACTGCAGGGCGCGCTCCATGCCTTCGCGCTTGATGGCGTCCTTTTCGCGCTCGGGGTCGGGAACCTCCGCGTCCACCGGCACCACCATCTCGGGCGAGGTACCCCAGGACACCTGCGGCCGGATTTCTTCGGCGCGCAGCGTGATCTCGCGATCGAACCTGGCGCTCGCGTCGGATTGCAGCGTCTTCCAGTACGCCACTGCCGCGTCCCAGTCGGGCCCGGCCGGCGCGAACGGCCGCCCCTTGAGGTAGGCGATCGTCGTCTTGTCCACGGCGACCATGCCGGCGCGCGCGCCCGCTTCGATCGACATGTTGCACAACGTCATGCGCCCTTCCATGGTCAGCGCGCGAATCGCGCTGCCCGCGAACTCGATGGCATGGCCGGTGCCGCCGGCGGTGCCGATGCGGCCGATGACCGCGAGCGCGATGTCCTTGCCCGACACGCCGCGCGCAAGCGCGCCCTCGACGTTGACGCGCATGTTCTTCATCTTCCGCGTCATCAGGCACTGCGTGGCGAGGACGTGCTCGACCTCCGAGGTGCCGATGCCGTGGGCAAGGCAGCCGAACGCCCCGTGGGTGCTGGTATGCGAATCGCCGCACACGACGGTCATCCCGGGCAGCGTCGCGCCCTGCTCCGGGCCGATGACGTGCACGATGCCCTGGCGCTTGTCGAGGAACGGGAAGTACGCCTTCGCCGGGTGCTCGCGCATGTTGGCGTCCAGCGTTTCCACCTGAATGCGGGAGGTCGGGTCGACGATGCCGGCGATGCCGCGCTCCCAGCCGTCGGTCGGCGTATTGTGGTCGGCGGTGGCGACCACGGACGCCATGCGCCAGGGCTTGCGGCCGGCTATTTTCAGTCCTTCGAAAGCCTGCGGGCTGGTCACCTCGTGCACGAGGTGCCGGTCGATGTAGATGAGCGCGGTGCCATCTTCCCCGGCGTGCACGAGGTGGCTGTCCCAGAGCTTGTCGTAGAGCGTGCGGTCCATATGCGGCATCGCGGAAGCCGGCAATTATGGCACAGGCAAAGTCCTTGATAGGACTGGGTTTACCTACTGCCGGGCCTTGGCTTGCTCGTACAAGGGAAGTACGCGTGCGGCATACACGTGCAGGTCGGCGATACGCGTCGCCGGCGCGGGATGGGTCGACAGGATCTCCGGGGACCTGCCGCCGCCCAGCTTGCTCATCTTCTCCCACACGCTGATCGCGGCGCGCGGGTCGTAGCCGGCGCGCGCGGCGAGCTCGACGCCGATGCGATCGGCTTCGGTCTCGTGCTCGCGCGAGTTCGGCAGGTTGAGCGTCACGTTGAGCACCACCTGCGTGAGGTCGATGCCGCCGCGCGACACGCCCGCCACCGCGCCGAGGATGCTGAGCGCGATACCCTGCGCCATCGCCTGCGAGGCGCGCTCGCGCCCGTGCTCGCGCAGCGCATGCGAGATCTCGTGCCCCATGACCGCGGCGATCTCGTCGTCGCTCGGCTTGAGCGCGTCGAGCAGCCCTGTATAGAAGGCGATCTTGCCCCCCGGCATGACCCAGGCATTGATGTCCTTGGCGCTGATCAGGTTGACCTCCCACTGCCAGCCCGGCGCGTCGCCGCGGAACGCAGCCGTCTGCGGGATGAGCCGCTGCGAGACGCTGCGGATACGCGCGAGCTGCGCGGCGTCGGTATTGAGGTGCCCTTTCTTCGCCGCCTCCGCGATGAGCTGCTGGTAGGCCTTGCCGGCGCTCGCGTTGACTTCCGCCGACGACAGCAGCATCGACTGCTGCCGGTCGACCCCGACCGCTCCCGGCTGCGTGGTCTGCACCGTCTGGCAACCGGCCACGGCTGCAAGCAGACCTGCCAGCAGGAATCTCTTCGCCATGGCGAAAGCCTACACGCGCACGCGCCAGGTGACGAGTGCGGCGCCCGCCAGGGCGAACACTGAACTGAGCGTAAAGCTCCAGCCCGGCCCGAGGGCCTCCCACGACCAGCCGGCGACGAGCAGGCCGGCGCCGCCGCCCAGTCCGTACGAAAGGCTCGAATACAGCGTCTGCCCGCGCGCCTGCAGGCGGCCGGTGAACAGGCGGTGCACCGCGGCAACCGAAGCAGCGTGGAACACGCCGAAGGTGGCGGCGTGCAGCAGTTGCGCCGCCACCAGCAGCAGGAGCACCTGCGTACCCCAGCCGATTGCCGCGAAACGCGCCGCCGCGCACACGAAGCTCGCGATCAACAGGACGCGCAGGCTGTAGCGGCGGGTCAACTTCGGCCATGCCAGGAACACGACGATCTCCGCCAGCACGCCGAGCGTCCACAGCGCGCCGATCGCGGTCTTGCTGTAGCCCAGCGCTTCGGCGTGCAACGAAAAAAAGCCGTACAACGCGCCGTGCGCGGCGCTCATGCAGCTGCAGGCCGCGAGCAAGGCGATGACGTCGACGCGGCGCAGCACGTCGCCGAGTCGCGCCTCCGCGCCGCCCGCGCCGACGCTGACGCGCGTCGTCGGCAACAGCGTCGACACCGCGAGCGCAACGGCCGCCAGCAGCACGACCACGCCGAGCAGCGACTGCGGCGCGTGCGCGTCGAGCCACACGCCGGTGCCCAGCACGCCGGCGATGAAGCCGATCGAGCCCCACATGCGGATCGGGCCATAGCGCTCGCCCCGACCCTCGAGCGAGTTCAGGGTCATCGCCTCGACAATCGGCAGGGCACCCGCCGAGAGCAGGCTCATGAGCAGCATCACCAGGGCAACGGCGAGTGCGCCTTGCGCCGCGGCGAGCACCGGATAGCCCGCCACCAGCGCGAGCCCCGAGCCGATGACGATGGCGCGGCCGGCACCGCTGCGGTCGGCAAGCCAGCCCCAGAACGTGGGCGCGGCGACGCGCGCCAGCTGCGGCATCGCCATCACCGCCGCGATTTCCACGGCGCCGAAACCGCGCGCCGCGAGGTACAGGGCGAAGTACGGCACGAATGCGCCCGCGTACAGGAAGTACGCGCCGAAATAGGCGGACAGGCGGAACGACGGTGGCATCGCGGCGCATCTTACCGGCACGCCGTGCTATAACCGCCCGCCATGCCGGGCTTCGTGCCGTCGCGCACCGCGTTCTACCTGCTGTTCACCGCGTCGGGTTTCGCCGGGCTCATCTACGAGTCCATCTGGACGCACTACCTGAAGCTGTATCTGGGGCACGCGGCCTACGCGCAATCGCTCGTGCTGGCGGTGTTCATGGGCGGCATGGCGCTCGGCGCGGCGTACTGTGCGCGCTTCTCCGCGAGATTGCGCAGCCCGCTCGCCGCCTACGCGCTGGTCGAGGCGGTGATCGGGCTGGCGGCGCTCGGCTTCCACGAAACGTTCGTCGCCCTCACCGACTGGTCCTACGCCGCGCTGCTGCCCGCGCTGGGCGACGAAGGGTCGGTGCTCGCCGCGCGCCTCGGCCTCGCGTGCCTGCTGATCCTGCCGCAATCGGTGCTGCTCGGCGCCACGTTTCCGCTGATGAGCGCGGGGCTGGCGCGCGCGCATCCGGCCGCGTCCGGCGAATCGGTGGCGATGCTGTACTTCACCAACAGCCTCGGCGCGGCGCTCGGCGTGCTCGCCAGCGGCTTCCTGCTCATCGCCTGGGTCGGCCTGCCGGGCACGCTGCGCACCGCCGGCGTGATCAACCTCGGCCTCGCCGCCCTCGTCTGGATGCTGGCGCGCCCGCTGCGTGCGCCGGCGCTCGAGGTGCGCCCGCCTGCGGAGCCGGGCGTCCTGACGTTGCTGCTGGCCGCGAGCTTTCTCACCGGTGTCGCCTCGTTCGTCTACGAGATCAGCTGGATCCGCATGCTGTCGCTGGTGCTCGGCGCCTCGACGCACGCCTTCGAGCTCATGCTCTCGACGTTCATCCTCGGCCTGGCGCTCGGCGGCTACGCCGTGCGCCGCCGCGTGGATCGCGTGGCGGCACCCGAGCGTCTGCTCGGCTGGGTGCAGGTGGCAATGGGCCTCGCCGCGCTGGCCACGCTGCCGGTCTACGACCGCAGCTTCGAGATGATGGCGCGCCTGATGCAGGGCCTGGCGCGCAACGACGCCGGCTACCTGCTGTTCAACCTGTCCGGGCAGGCGGTCGCCGCGCTGGTCATGCTCCCCGCGACGTTTTGCGCCGGCATGACGCTGCCGCTCATCACCGGCGCCCTGCTGCGCCGGGGCGCGGGCGAAGGCGCCATCGGCCGCGTCTACGCGGCGAACACCGTCGGCGCCATCGCCGGCGTGCTGTTCGCGCTGCACATCGGCTTGCCGGCGCTCGGCCTGAAGGGCGCGCTCATCGCCGGCGCCCTGCTCGACACCGCGCTCGGCCTCTACCTGCTCTACCGGTTCGCAGCGCCGCGCGCGCAGTGGCTGCCCGCGGCGGCGGCGTGCGGCGCGCTGTTCGCCGCCGTCGCGCTCGCCTTCGAGCTCGACGTCCACAAGATGACTGCCGGCGTGTACCGACACGGCGATCTCGAGAGCTCGCGCGACGCGAAGATCCTGTACGCCAGGGACGGCAAGACGGCCACCGTGCACCTGGTGAAGTACAGCTCCGCTACCAGCATCCGCACCAATGGCAAGTCCGACGGCTCGATCAACCTCGAGGGCAAGGCGGAGGCCGACCGCGGCACCGACGAGATCACCATGGTGCTCACCGGCGCGCTGCCGCTCGCGCTCAAGCCCGACGCCCGGAGCGCGGCGGTGATCGGCATCGGCACCGGGCTCACCACGCACACGCTGCTGCAGAGCCTCGAGATCGAGCGCGTCGAAACCGTGGAGATCGAGGCGGCGATGGCCGAAGCCGCGCGCGGCTTCCTGCCGCGCAACAGCGCCGCCTTCGCCGACCCGCGCGGCGCGATTCTCATCGACGACGCGAAGGCGTTTTTCGCCGCGCGCCAGCGCCGCTACGACATCATCGTCTCGGAGCCGTCCAATCCGTGGGTGAGCGGGGTGTCGAGCCTGTTCACGCGCGAGTTCTACCGGCGCATCGCCGGGCACCTCGCCCCCGGCGGCCTGCTGGTGCAGTGGTTCCAGCTCTACGAGATCGATCCCGCGCTGGTCGCTTCCGTGATGCGCGCGCTGGGCGAGGAATTCGCCCACTACGCGGTGTACGCGCCCAGCGACCATGACGTGCTCATCGTGGCGAGCGCGGCGCCCTTGCCGGCCGCGCCGCAGGCGCGCGTCTTCGAGCATCCGGGTCTGGCCAAGGAGTTGTGGACCGTGCATGTCCTCACTGCGGGCGATCTCGATGCGCGCTACCTGGGCAGCCGCGCCACCCTCGAGCCGCTGTTCGAGAGCTACGGCGCGCGCGCCAATTCGGACTACGACCCGGTGCTGGATCTCAATGCGGCGCGCCACCGCTTCGCCGAGCGCAGCGCCACCGGCATCGTCGCCATGACGAACGCCGCCGTGCCGGTGCTCGAGCTTCTCGAGCCGCAGTTCGTGCGCCGCCCGCCCAATCCGCTGCACAAGGGCGCCTACGCCTTCGAGCGCACCGAGAACACGCGCCAGGCGCGCTACGCGCGCGATTTCCTCGTCCACCTGACGCCGCCCGCGCCGCAGGACATCCCGCCGCAGCTGCAGAAGGATCTCGAGGTGGTGCAGCTGCGCCTGCTCGCCTGCCGCGAAGCGCGTCAATACGACGTATGGCTGCACAGCCT
>JAOUGZ010000319.1 GCA_029865405.1 Betaproteobacteria bacterium | reverse complement strand
TGTTGAACCCGTGCGAATTCCCCAGGAAATAATCCGGGGTCTTGGAAGAACACCCGATCCCCGACAGCTTCGCCACCCGATGCGGCTCGACGTTGAGCTCCCAGAACGCCTGGATCAGCGCCGCCGAAATCGAGTCATGCCCGCAGCCGGCGCACAGCGTGGAAACCTTGCCTTCGTAATCCCGGCGAACAAAGCCGAGCTTGTTCTTCGGCAGGGTCGGATGGTGCAGCCGGGGCTTGGCGACGTAGGTCATGCGGCCTTGTCCTTCTTGATCGGACGGACGTTCAACGCCGACACGATCTCGGAAATTTCCTTGGTGATGAAGCGCGCCGTGATCGGCGTGCCGTCGTAATGCAGCACCGAAATCAAAGAAGCCGGGTTGATCCCGGCTTCGTTGACCAGCAAAGTCTTCAACTGCGCATCGCGATTCTGCTCGACCACGAACACCTTCGAATGCGACTGGCAGAAGTCGTAGATCTCGTCCTGGAACGGAAAGCCGCGCACGCGCAACGCATTGACGAAGATGCCCTTCGCCGCCAGCGCCTCCAGCGCCTCGTGCATCGATGGCGAAGTCGAGCCGTAGTAGATGCAACCGAAGCGCGCCGGCTCCTTTGCCGCCGTCAGCACGGGCTTGGGCACCAGAGTCTTGGCGAAGTCGTGCTTCTTCAGCAGCCGCTCCATGTTGTACTGGTAATCCGGACCGGCCTCGGAATACACCGCGTAGGCGTTCTTCGAAGTCCCGCGCGTGAAGTAGGCGCCTTTGGACTCGTGGGTCCCCGGATACGTACGGAACGGGATGCCGTCGCCATCCACATCCAGATAGCGCCCGAACTCCTTGCCCGCCTCCAGCATCTCGGCCGTCATCACCTTGCCGCGGTCGTACCGGCGCGCGTCGTCCCACTGCAGCGGCTTGCACAGGCGCTGGTTCATGCCGATGTCCAGGTCCGTCATCACGAACACCGGCGTCTGCAGCCGCTCGGCGAGATCGAGCGACAGCGCGCCGAACTCGAAGCACTCGTACGGATCCTCCGGGAACAGCAACACGTGCTTGGTGTCGCCGTGCGAGGCGTAGGCGCACATCAGCACGTCGGACTGCTGCGTGCGCGTCGGCATGCCGGTCGAGGGCCCGCCGCGCTGCACGTCGATGATCACCGCCGGGATCTCGGCGAAGTAGGCGAGGCCCACGAACTCGCTCATGAGCGAAATGCCGGGGCCGGAGGTCGCGGTGAAGGCGCGCGCGCCGTTCCAGCCCGCGCCGCAGACGATGCCGATCGAGGCGAGCTCGTCCTCGGCCTGGATGACGGCGAACCTGTTCTTCCCCGTCTCCGGGTCGACGCGCAGCTTCTGGCAGTAGCGCGTGAAGGCCTCGGCGAGCGAGGACGAGGGCGTGATCGGGTACCAGGCGCACACCGTCGCCCCGCCATAGACGCAGCCCAGAGCCGCCGCCGCATTGCCCTCCATGAAGATCTGGTCGCCCACCGCGTGGGCGCGCTTCACTTTCAGGCCGAGCATGCCCTTCAGCTTCTCGCTGGCGTAGTTGTAGCCCATCTGGAAGGCGTTCAGATTGGGCTTCAAGAGCTTCTCTTTCCCCTTGTACTGCTCGCCGATCAGCTCGGCGATCACCCCGGGCTCGATGTCCATCAGCGCCGAGAGCGCACCGACGTAGATGATGTTCTTGAACAGCTGGCGCTCGCGCGCGTCGGTGAAGGTGGCGTTGCTGATCTCGGTGAGCGGCATGCCGATGACGTTGACGTCGTCGCGGAACTTCGACGGCGGCAGCGGCTTGGTGTTGTCGTAGAACAGATACCCGCCGGGCTCGACCTCCTTCACGTCCTGCGCCCAGGTCTGCGGGTTCATGGCCACCATCAGGTCGACGCCGCCGCGCCGCCCGAGCCAGCCCCTTTCCGTGACGCGCACCTCGTACCAGGTGGGCAGGCCCTGGATGTTGGAGGGGAAGATGTTCCGCGGGCTCACCGGGATGCCCATGCGCAGGAACGACTTGGCGAACAGCTCGTTCGCCGAGGCCGAGCCCGAGCCGTTGACGTTGGCGAACTTGACGACGAAGTCGTTCAGCGCCTCGATGCGCTTCATCGACATCATGCGGCTTTCCGTTGGCGCGTGCGGCACCCGGGACCGGCTTCGGCCATCTCCAGGAGGAACTTCTGCATGTCCCAGGCGCCGGTCGGGCAGCGCTCGGCGCACAGCCCGCAGTGCAGGCACACGTCCTCGTCCTTCACCATCACGCGGCCCGTCTTCAGGCCGTCCTGCACATAGAGGCCCTGCGTCAGGTTCTTCGCCGGCGCCATGAGGCGCGCACGCAGATCCTGCTCCGCGCCGTCCGGCACGAAGGAGATGCAGTCCATCGGGCAGATGTCGACGCAGGCGTCGCATTCGATGCACTGCTTCGCGGTGAACACCGTCTGCACGTCGCAGTTGAGGCAGCGCTGCGCCTCCTTCCACGCGGTCGCCACGTCGAAGCCGAGCTCGACCTCGGCCTTCACGTTCCTCAGCGTCACCTTGATGTCGCGCCAGGGCACCTTGTAGCGCGCGTCGGCCGCGATCTCGTTGTCGTAGCTCCACTCGTGGATGCCCATCTTCTGCGACAGGAGGTTCACCGTCGGCGCCGGGCGCTCGGCGATGTCCTCGCCGTTGAGCAGCTTGTCGATGGAGATGGCGGCATCGTGGCCGTGCGCCACCGCCCAGATGATGTTCTTCGGCCCGAACGCGGCGTCGCCGCCGAAGAAGACGTTCTTCACGCTCGACTGGAAGGTGGCCTTGTCGAGCACCGGCAGCCCCCCTTTGTCGAACTGTATTCCACTGTCGCGCTCGATCCACGGGAAGGCGTTTTCCTGCCCCACCGCCACCAGCACGTCGTCGCACTCGAAGCGCTGCTCGGGCTCGCCGGTGGGCACGAGGCTCCTCCGGCCCCTGTCGTCGTAGACCGCCTTCACTTTCTCGAAGGTCATGCCGGTGAGCTTGCCCTTGTCGTGCAGGAACGCCTTCGGCACGAGGAAGTTGAGGATCGGGATGCCCTCGTGCTGCGCGTCTTCCTTTTCCCAGGGCGAGGCCTTCATTTCCTCGAATCCCGAGCGCACGATCACCTTCACGTCCTCGCCGCCGATCCGCTTGGAGGTGCGGCAGCAGTCCATGGCGGTGTTGCCGCCGCCGAGCACGATGACGCGCTTGCCGATCCGCGTGGTGTGGCCGAAGGACACCGACGAGAGCCAGTCGATGCCGATGTGGATGTGCTTCGCCGCTTCCTTGCGGCCCGGGACGTCGAGGTCGCGCCCGCGCGGCGCGCCCGAGCCGACGAAGAGGGCGTCGTAGCCCTCGCCCATGAGCTTCTTCATCGAGTCGATCTTCACCCCGCCCCTGAATTCCACGCCGAGGTCGAGGACGAAGCCCACCTCCTCGTCGATCACTTCCTCGGGCAGGCGAAAGCGCGGGATCTGCGACCAGATCATGCCGCCCGCGCGCGGGTCCTGATCGAACACCGTGACCTGGTAGCCGAGCGGCGCGAGGTCGCGCGCCACGGTGAGCGAGGCCGGACCGGCGCCGACGCAGGCGATGCGCTTGCCGTTCTTCTGCTTCGCCGGCTTGGGCATCCGCGCCTTCACGCCGGCACTGTCCTTGTTGTCGGCGGCGACGCGTTTCAGGCGGCAGATGGCGACGGGCTCGGGCTTGGCCTGGTTTTCCTCCTCGACGCGGCCGCGCCGGCAGGCGGGCTCGCAGGGGCGGTCGCAGGTGCGTCCGAGAATGCCGGGAAAGACATTCGATTTCCAGTTGACCATGAAGGCGTCGTCATAACGCCCCGCGGCGATCAAGCGGATGTATTCGGGGACCGGGGTGTGGGCGGGACACGCCCACTGGCAATCGACGACTTTATGGAAGTAGTCGGGGTTCCTGATGTCGGTAGGCTGCAACGCCTCGTCTCCTTGACGGCGCCGCTCCGTTGCAAACCTGCGACGGCTGCCGCAGAAGGAGAGTCTACTCTTGGATAAAGCGATAGGAAAGGCTTTGTTTTCAAAAACCTGCAAGAGTTACGGCGGCCAACATCGAAGGGTGGGCCGCAGCGCCACCCTACAGTAAGCTATCGGCATGGCCAGCCAGCTCGAATCCTTGAAGCGGTGTTCCGTGGTCGTCGCCGACACCGGCGACATCGAGGCCATCGCCCGCTGGAAACCCCAGGACGCCACCACCAACCCCTCGCTGCTGCTGGCCGCGGCGCAGGAGGCGCGCTTTCGCCCCCTCGTCGACGAGGCGCTGGCGCACGGCCGGGGCGCCGCCGCGCCGACCCTGGAATGGCTGTGCGTGCTTTTCGGGCGCGAGATCCTGAAGCACGCGCCGGGACGCGTGTCGACCGAAGTGGACGCGCGGCTGTCCTTCGACACCGAGGGCTCGA